>CACZSZ010000021.1 GCA_902783945.1 uncultured Lachnospiraceae bacterium | reverse complement strand
TGGCTTCCGTCACCTGGGGATTCTATACACTCTTTACGCCGCAGATCAACAGCCACGGCTACTCTTCAATCCGAGTGACGCGCCGCCTGTATTTCTGGGGACTGGTCCTGATGATCCCGGCCATGGTTTATTTTCGTTTCCGCCCGGATCTGAAGGCTCTGCTGCAGCCCGGCGTGCTTCCGCACCTGCTTTTTCTCGGTGTGATCGCCTCAGCTGTCTGCTTTGTGACCTGGAACTACGCCATCCGGCAGCTCGGAGGAGTAAGGACCAATATCTATGTCTACGGTCAGCCGGTCGTGACCGTTATCGGTTCTGCTCTCATCCTGCATGAAGTGATCACTCCGCCGCTGCTGCTCGGGATCGTTCTGTCACTGGCCGGCGTCATCCTGTCAGGATGGCCGGCAGGCGGCATACACAGGTGCCGGTGACCAGCAGCTCTCTACGGCATCGCATGTTCCGTCAGGACCGTCGGTTCATCGATGAATTCCCAGTCATCTCTGTCCCAGATATTATCCGTCACAGCTGCCCAGGTACAGGGCGTGAAGGCCGTGCCGTTATTTTTTTTCGTGTTCCAGCCGCTGTGGTCGCTGATGATGAACTGATCATGTGCGGTCTTTTCGTCTGTAGTGATGGCTTTGCCGGTGAACGGATTGACGGGATCGTCGATCAGGCCTTCAAAAGCGATCGAAGGAACATCGGCATTCGTCATAAACTCATCGCTTTCCGAAAATCCGTGCGCGCCGAAATCCTTGACCATCAGCAGCGGGAAATAGTTGCCGACATCGGGATAATGGCTTTCTGAATACTTATGTTCCGGATAACAGAAGACATCGGACTGATAGAGATAATACCCGTGATCAGCCGCAATGATGATCTTCGTGTTGTCATAGACGCCTTCTTTCTTCAGATACTCCAGCCACTCGCCCACACGCAGCATCGTCGCCATATTTGACTGATAATGGATCATCTGTCTCGCACCTCTAATGTTGATCGACTTCCCGTCAACGGTAAAGCGGTCTTCGTGCTCGGCATCAAAGTTTGTGTTGTCCACATGTGCTGCGGGGACGTATTCCGGTTCCTTCAGCATCATGGGCTCATGAGGTGCGTCATTGTAAAAGAGCAGGAATGTTTTTTTTGCTTCATCCGAGATCTGAGTCATCTCTTCCAGGTGCGTGAGAGCTTCATATGCCTGCATGAAAGTCTGTTTCATCCCGTCAGCCACAGATCTTCCCACTGTGACCTGTGAGGATGCCGCCTCCAGTTCCGCATCACCCGCACGGTGATAATTGCCCGAATCATAAGCAACATACTGAAGTGGAACAGGAAGTGTCTTCATGACCGAGAAGCAGAAAAAGTTCCTCTTGTTGTTTTCGATCGTCTGCTCTTTCGCCTGCTCATCGCCGAAATAACCCGTCACCGCATATTTATGAATATCGGGATAGTCGTGGTAGACTGAAAGATCCGTGTTCCATTTATAGTTCGCGTAAGGCGGATCGCATACGGTCACGTCAAAACCATTTTCCATAAAGAGGACCGGCATGACCTTCAGTGACTCGTTATGCTTGTCCACAAGCAGTTCATCGCTTCGCTTATTCAGTTCAACAGGCGTATACTCATATCCGCCCATCAGAGCCGGCGCGCCGAAATTCGTATGACCGCCATAGGAGATCACATTCGAGTAGTACGTAAAGCCATCGTATGTTTCTTTCAGATCCGGTCTCTCATTTATCAGATACGGAAAATCTTCGCCCAGCGCGCGGTCAAGAAAGAGCACCACTACATTTGGTTCTGTCCTGCTCAGCGACAGGACTGGCATATTGCCATAGGCATCCGGGTCCAGCTCACCGATGCTGCGCACCGTCCTCACGACATTCATTGCCGACAGAATGCTCAGTGCGGCCGTGAGCATGACCAGTACGACCGGTGTTTTTTCCGACCACTTAATATTAATGAACAGCAGAACAACA
Organism: uncultured Lachnospiraceae bacterium; assembly: GCA_902783945.1. Classification (GTDB taxonomy): domain Bacteria; phylum Bacillota; class Clostridia; order Lachnospirales; family Lachnospiraceae; genus Bilifractor. Next base: position 3,651 of record CACZSZ010000021.1, on the reverse strand, counting down.
ATGAGCACGGCAATGACCAGCAGATTGATCCCTGTCTCAGAAGGCGTAAAGATCAGACCGTTGTCGAACTGCAGTGTCTGGGAAAGGTTGCCCAGATTCCTGCCGAAAAAGATATAATCCGCTGCCGCCGCAAAACACGCGATCCACATGATGCGTTCAAAGATCACTTTGCCGCGGGGTGATGCCAGCCAGTAGAATACTCCGAACCACAGAATGAACGTTCCCCCCGCGATCGCTGCGGCATTCACAATGAACCATGCCGGGTGGAAAAAACATGTCAGATCGACGAACTCCTCCGGGCTCGCAGAGATGTAGGTCGAAGGGATCAGAAAACCTGTCAGCACCGTCAAAAATGCCGCTGCGCTGAAGAAAAGCCTGGCATTCGGCCGGTAATCTTTTACCGCAGCGTTCTTTTTGCGTTTTTGTTTTTTGTCGTGCCTGGCAGCAATTCCTGATCTGATCCATCCTGTTCTGCTGATCTTATAAACGATGTTCTTACACAATGAGAAAACATTATTCAGTGTCCAGTAAAAGACAAGTCCCGACGGGGAGTTGTAAAGGAACACCAGGAAAAAGCCTGCCAGCACATAGAGCTGGATCTTCGTCTTGAGCGGGAAACCCCGCAGATAGATCGCACTTGAAATGATATTGACGGTCGTCATCAGGATCGGCAGAAGATTCACGCTCAGTCCGAAGACCGTGAGAAGCCTGTCCGGTGCGCCGAGATTGGCGATCGGGCCGAAAGCCACGCCCTGAAGCAGCTGAAGGTGCGACAGGAACTGATACGCCGCCATAAAGAACGGGATCTCCAGCAGCAGTGATATGGATCCCCGGAAAGCATTCGTCGGCGAATAATCATTCTGCCGGTAATACGTCTGGAGCATCATCATCCGCTCATTGCCGGAAAATGTTTTTTTGATGTGGGAGACACCGGCCTGCAGACGCGTTTCAATATCCCGCGCCTGTTCCTGCATCTTATCCGCACGCCGGTACAGCGGGAGGACCAGTATGTTCATCGCAAGACTTAAAAAGATGATGGAAAGTCCCGGATTGTGCAGTATTTCGTATGCAAAATGATAGATCACTTCAAAGAGAAGCTTCAAAGGATCGATAAAGAAGGCCATAAGAATGGAGAAAAAGGACATTATTCATCCTCCTTTCCATTCATGAGTTCATCGCATTTTACGCAGAGGAAGTCTGCGGTAAGTGACGCGCCGCAGGAAATATGTTCCCAGGTTTCCTCCCTGACTTCCTGTCTGCCTTCGGAGAAATGGGTATCCTCTATGCACTCGTCGATCAGAGACTTGAGGTTTTCCATGTTTTCTTCTGTCAGTTCACGCCCGAGCCTCGGAAGAGCTGTCACTGTCCACACTGTTTTGTCCTTCAGCCACCAGGCATCGTAAGGTGCGAGATCAAAATCCGGATCCGTATAGATCACCGGCTTGTCATAGATCAGAGCAAAATCAAAAATAACGCCGGAAAAATCCGACACAAGAATGTCACTTCGGCGAAGCACGTCAAAGTTGTCCCTGTCCCGATTCCATTCGATCCGGTCAGATCCGGGATACTTTTCCATCAGGCCGTCCATCATTTCCTTCTCGGCCGTAAAGGACTGCGGGTGCGGACGGATGATGATATGATATCCTGTCGCCAGCAGCACATCTATGATCCTGGAACCGTACACGCTGAACAGGGCGCTCTTTCCCCACGAAGGAGCAAGGAGCACTGTCCGCTCGTGCTCCGGCGCAGGACCTTCGCGTTTCAGCCGCTCCGCCATGACATCCATATACGGTATGCCGACGATGCGGATATCCTTCGCCGGCAGGCCGCGCAGTTCTTCCAGTTCGCGCACATCGCGTTCCTGATGCTTCCCGGAGAGCAGGATCGCATCGTAATAATCGATCCCGAACATGCGGTAGAGAATGACATCACTAGCGGCATGCGGGATATGCACATAATACGCCACCCCGGGCGAACGCTTCCACTGATAGACGTCAAGACCGGGCGTAGTGGACAAAACTACCGTTGCTTTCAAATTGTTCAGTCTGGTGAAAACTCTGTTGCCGGGTCCGATGTATTCCGCTGTGACATGTTCCAGTCCACAGTCAAAAGCGGGATCATCTTCAGAGGCGGTGAGATAAAGAATATCCCTCCCCCTCTTATCCATCTCCCTGAGGACAGGCTCAAATATATCGAAATAGCGTTTATTATCAGAGAACACCGCAAAGGGGACACTTTCCGCGTCGACCACTTTCCCGCCTCCGATCTTCATTTTCATTTTCATGATCCGTGTGCGCAGCGAGTACACAGCGGCACCGGCAATGCCGATGAGCACGGTAATGAGCATACTCCCCGTTCCGGGATCAATGTATAACTTCATCAGCAGTTCCTTTCCGTATATGACCTGCCGGCAGGAGCAAAAGGATCCCCGCCGCAAGGCAGATCATGCTCCCGGCCGCAGCCGGAAGCGAAAACGCGTTCTCTTCAGACGCGGTGATATTCACTAAAAAGTGACAGACAGCAGCCGGTATCAGGCTGTTTGTCCGGAATGTCACAGCTGCAAAAAACACACCTGCACAAAATGCAAAAATGATCTGGGGAATGACCTGTATCCATTCTTCTTTGCTGATCGCATTTACCGCATGGAAGACTGCGAACAGTCCGGAGGATAAGATCACCTTCGTATGATCCGGCCGCTCCGCCATCCATTCCATAAGCGGATTGCCGAAGGAGCCGGGGTCAGCCAGAAGGACACCGCGGAAGAACACTTCTTCAACGATCACCGTCCCCGCCATAAGGACAGCTGTACTTCCGCCGGCAAAAGAACCGCCGGATATCAGATTCGCCGCAGGCAGGATTAAAAGAAGAGCCATAACCGTTATCCCGGTCCGCCCGCTCAGCACAGGCCGGCGGATACGGAACGCCCCGAAATAACCCCGACAGCCCAGCCAGACGATCAGCAGAACTGCATATGCCAGGACGGCATACGGCACCGCAGCCGGGAAAAGCCGCTGTGAAAGACTATACGACAGCCCGTAGAGCACTGCCCAGACCGCAAAATACAACATCCGCACCTTCCGTTGATCCACTCCTGTATGCGCGTTTTTTGCCACTGACTGTTATGATAGAACAACCGCACTCAGTTTTCAATCCTCGAAAAAAAGATCCGGCAATGCCGGATCTTCTGCAGATGATGGTGTGGGGCGGCCACAGCTTTGGTATTCTCCTTTCCGGTGCAGCCGTCCCGTTTCAGATTCTGGGTTTTCTGAGGTATGTAACTGTAGTGTAAAAAAGAAATGTGTTCAGACTGTGAAAGCCCTGTGTTTGATCTGTGAAGACTCTGCGAAAAAACTGTGATTTACTGCTGCCCGGCGAACTAAATCAAGCCTGCGCCGAAGCCGATATTTTCCATGAAGCAGCTTCCTGACGTCCTTCCACAAAGTTCTTATAGATGCCTTCCTGTTTCATGAGCTCATCATGTGTTCCTTTCTGCGCGATCCTTCCGTTATCGATCACAAAGATCTGGTCTGCATGACGGACAGTCTTCAGGCGGTGAGCGATCATGATGATCGTCTGATAACCGTCAGGAAGAGACATGATGAAATCGTGACACTTTGCTTTCTTCGCTGCATCCATGACCCGTTCCATGGA
>CACZSZ010000020.1 GCA_902783945.1 uncultured Lachnospiraceae bacterium | reverse complement strand
GGTGTGACACCGCAGTCCGTGGTCATGAATGTCAAACCGGATTTTGCTATTACGCATGCCCCGGGTCATATGCTTCTGCTGGATGTGAAAAATGTAGCGTTGAAGGAATAAAGACAGGAGGTGGGGTAAGGAATGACAAGAGTAGATCTGAACTGTGATCTGGGGGAAAGCTTCGGTGCCTATACCATCGGAATGGATGAAAAAGTGATCCCGCTGATCTCTTCCTGCAATATTGCCTGCGGATTCCACGCTTCGGATCCCGAAGTGATGCAGAAAACAGTTTGTATGGCCAAAGAAGCCGGCATCGGGATCGGCGCCCACCCGGGCTATCCGGACCTGATGGGTTTCGGACGCAGAAATCTGAACGTATCACCTGCCGAGGCCGGCGCTTACATCACCTATCAGCTGGGAGCGCTCTATGCGTTTGCCAGATCCGCAGGTGTCAGGATACAGCATGTAAAGCCGCACGGGGCGTTCTATAATATGGCCGGGAAGAATTATGCGCTTGCCCTTGCCATCGCAAAGGCGGTGCAGGCATTTGATCCGGAACTGATCCTTCTGGGGCTGGCCGGCAGCGAAAGTGTGAAAGCAGCACAGGATATCGGTCTTCCGGCGGCAAGAGAAGTGTTTGCCGACAGAGCGTATATGCCCGACGGCAGCCTGATGCCCCGCACCATGGAAGGAGCAGTCATTCATGACGAGGCTGAGGCCATCCGGCGTGTGGTCCGCATGGTCAAAGAACACAAAGTCACGGCATGTGACGGAACCGATATCGAGATCATACCCGATTCGATCTGTGTGCACGGGGACAACGAAAAGGCCCTGACCTTTGTGACACAGATCCGGGCCGCGCTGAAAGCGGAAGGGGTTGAGATCGCTCCGTTAGGGGAAATTATATAAGGTGACTGATAATGATCCATACACCGCTTACGCCCACGAATGCGTAGATCACTTTTCCGAAAATATCCTGTGAGATCTTATCGTGGATCACCAGTCCGAGGAGTGTGCCTGCGATCAGTGCGATCAGTCCGGCTCCTATCAGCGGGAGATCCGCCATGTTCAGGCGGCCCAGAACAAGGCTGATAATAAGAACAACGATATTATTGACACAGAGGAATGCCTGGATGGTTGCCAGGTATTCCTTTTTGTCTTTGGTGGCCGGCAGCAGATACAGTGCTGCCGTCGGACCGCCGGAAGCAAAGAGACCATAGCAGAAGCCGCATATGATGCCCAGGATCGATCCCGAGCGGACGGTGGGTCGGATATGGATTTTCTTTGAAAAAAAGAAAAAGAAAATCGAGACTGCAACAAACATACAGCCGAGAAGAAGATACAGAACATTTGAATTGACTTTGGCTGAGAGTGTATTCACGATCCCGCATATGACGGCAGTAGGGATCAGTACCGGAAGCATGACCTTCCAGCGGATCGATTTCCGGTATTTCAGGGAGATGTAGATCGTGCTGACAGTCACCAGAAGGATGGTAAGTCCCATGGCCTTGCTGTAATCCATAAGAAGAGGGAGAAATGCCATGGTGATCATGGTGGTCCCGAAGCCGAGAGCACTCTGGACGCAGGCGCCGGACAGGATGATCAGCATGATAATAAGAATAGTAGAAAACTGCATATCGGTATTCCTTTTATAAACGATTTGACCAACAGGATCCGTTTACAATTACTATAGGCGGTCTTAATGGTGCAATGCAACAGAAAAGATTCCGGAGCTGTGGGTTTCTTCTGATCATCAATATGTGGTATAATAAAAAAACGATGCCACTAATAGTGCTGTGACATTTGAATGAGGGGAGGTTATACATATGTTGAAAATCGAAAAGAAAGGATCTGTGATCCTGCTTGCGGGCCTGTTGTGCGCCGTTATGCTCACGAGCGCATGCGGATTTCTGAAAAAGAGCAATACGGATACCGCAGACACATCAGGATCGGGGTCAGTATCGGAAGTATCCGCTTCATCAGGAAGCGAAAGTACCCCGGCGGAGACTCCGGAGCCTGTTAAGGAGTCGGAACTGAAAACGTATCTGGACCGGATTGCTTCCGGCGGCACCGGCTACACGATCAGTTCACTGGAACACGGTGAGATGGAGCCGCGGAATGTGGATCCCGCTCCATATCTGGATATCCTGCGCGGAGAGGCTGAGTTTGAGGCAGTGGACGGAAGCGAGGCGCCGGATGGCGAATATGTAGTCCTGACGTTCCCGGATGACAGGATCCGCTTTGATTTTCTTCCGAATGCAGAAGGGAAAAACTACATTCGTGAAGTGAAGGATGATACACAGGAGACGCTCTACCTGGCAAAATATGCCGATGCGTCCGTCAACACAAATGCGGTCATGACATCCTGGTATCAGGCGCTGGCCGAGGCCAGTGATGCGGCTGAAGCGGCCGCAAAAGTTCCGGATTCTCCCGCATGGGTTGCACAGCTTCCCAGTGCACAGGATCAAGAAGTAACACAGCTCCTGGTCGTTGCGGGAGACGGTATGGATTCCTCCACAGCGGCTGTTTCCATGCATTACCGGTATGAAGACGGCTGGAAACAGATCCTCAGTGTCCCTGGTTATATCGGCCGGGAAGGCATGTGTCCGGATGAGGAACATATGGAGGGAGACTTCACACGGACTCCGATCGGTGTCTATCGGTTCAACAAGGCTTTCGGAGTGGCGGACGATCCCGGCTGTCAGCTCGGATATACCAAGGTCGGCGAGGACGATTACTGGTCCGGAGATGACAGAGAAGGTATACCGTACAATCAGCTGGTCAGTATCAAGGATTATCCCGATCTGGAGAACAGCATTCACCTCGTCGACGCTGAACAGGAGTACAAGTACTGTCTGAATATCAGTTTCAATGAAGAGGGAACTCCCGGAAGAGGTTCGGCGATCTTCCTCCGCTGTGAAGGCGAAGAGCCCTATACGGGCGGCAGCGTGGCCATACCGGAAGAAAGTATGAAAACTGTGATGGAGATGGTTGGTTCGAACTGTGCTGTCGTCATCAATACCGCGGAAGCGCTCGGAGCTACTGCGGACAGTCCGGCCGAAGCGCCTGCCGATGCTGCCGCAGAGAATCCTTCTGAAGAAGCTGCCGGTGAAACGGCTGAGTATACTGCCGAAACCCAGGAAGTAACCGTGGGATAATAGCAGATCCACAGTATAATTAATAAAGAGACCGCCGCTTTAAACAATTTTTGTAAAGCGGCGGTCTTTTGCTGACAGAAACGAAGTCAGGCTTTTTTCAGGTCAGATGATCTCCATGGCAGCAGTCCAGCCTTCGCGGACCGCGTCGCCGATCTGTCGGGCTTTGACGCTGTCACCTACATTCCATAAGGGTATATGCAGCTCTTCTGCGGCGGCTTTCAGATCCGCACAGACATGGGCCCGGCGCCCCATGGCGTTGACGATCGTATCGGCGTTAAGTGTGATTTCTTTGCCATTCTGTTCGGCGGTCACAAAATCTTTTCCGACTTTGATAACTTTCGCATTTACTTCGTATTTTCCGCCGTTTTTATCGATGAAGTCGTGTACGGCTGTGCGGTACAGGCCGGTCGTCTCCGGCATCAGACACTCCTGCATTTCCACGATCGTCGTATCGATCCCGCGGTCGATATAGTCGGCCGCCGCTTCGCAGCCCACCAGGCCTCCGCCGAGGACAATGACGCTGTTTCCGAGATTCCGGAAATCCTGTTCGTATACATCCATTGCCGTGACGGCATTTTCAATGCCTTCGATCGGCAGGATCAGGTCGTCGCTTCCCACGGCAAGGATCATGGCATCCGGTGCGGTCCCGCGGATCATTTCCGGTGTCACTTCACAGTTCAGCTGTACGTTGATCGGGCGCTTTTCGACCTCTCGGACAAGCAGATTTTTGAAATTGCGGATATCGGTTTTGTGATCGGTATGGTCTGTGAAATTGATCAGGCCGCCAAGTCTGTCCGCCTTTTCGCATAAGATAACCTGATGGCCTCTGTCCGCAGCCGTGATGGCGGCCTGCATACCGCCGCAGCCTCCGCCGACGATCAGCACTTTGCGGGAGGCTTCCGGTTCAGGCATGTTTTCGGGCAGAATCTTGTGATGAGAGGCCGGCCAGACTGTGTACGGGTTGATCGTGCAGGAATCCAGCGGCGGGAATTTGATCGTCCACTTTTCGGTCTCGTGTTCACCGGACGGACCCGGATAGCACCGTGCACAGCGGAGGCAGCGGCGGATCTCATCGGCATGGCCGTCCTTTGCCTTGTGCGGAAAAGCCGGGTCAGCGAAGAACTGACGGCCCATGGATACCATATCCACTTTGCCGG
>CACZSZ010000019.1 GCA_902783945.1 uncultured Lachnospiraceae bacterium | reverse complement strand
GATAACCCCGCCAATCCGAAGATGCATTACGAGACGACCGGACCGGAGATCTGGCGGGACACAGACGGCGCAGTCGACATTTTCCTTGCCGGTGTCGGTACGGGCGGTACGCTGACGGGTACCGGAAAATATCTGAAAGAGCATAAACCGGATATAAAGCTGATCGCTATTGAACCGGATACGTCACCGGTTCTGTCCGAAGGAAAACCGGGAGCACACAAGATCCAGGGTATCGGAGCAGGATTTGTTCCCTCTGTACTGGATACACAGATCTATGATGAGATCATCCGCGTAGACAACGATGTACCGTTCCACACGGCTAAAGAACTGGCGCATCTCGAAGGCATACTGGTCGGCATATCTTCAGGCGCAGCTCTGTATGCGGCACTGAAAGTAGCCGGCCGCCCGGAAAACGAAGGAAAAACAGTTGTCGTCCTACTTCCGGACAGCGGCGACAGATATTACTCAACACCACTCTTTGAGTGATGAACTTTTGCCGGAGGATCATGCATTGACTGCTTGCAGGCAAATGCATGGATCCTCCAGGCAAAGTAACAGACATGAGGATGCAGGGCGATAGCCCGAAATCCGAAAACAAATTTTTTTTTGTTTATATTTCCCAGAAATATGCTATGATAAAGGAGATTAAGAAATGAGCGAACTAAAAGACAGAAACCTGCGCTTTGAAACGCTGGCTCTTCATGTGGGGCAGGAAGAGGCTGATCCGGCCACGGATTCCCGTGCGGTTCCGATCTATCAGACAACTTCCTATGTTTTCCACAACAGCCAGCATGCCGCCGACCGTTTCGGCCTCAGGGATCCGGGCAATATATACGGAAGGCTGACAAATTCTACACAGGGCGTCTTTGAGGACAGAGTAGCGGCGCTTGAAGGCGGTGTGGCCGGACTCGCACTGGCATCCGGTGCGGCGGCGATCACATATGCGATCGAAGCAGTGGCGACAGCCGGTTCTCACATTGTAGCCCAGAAGACGATTTACGGCGGCAGCTACAATCTGCTGGAACATACACTCCCGCAGTTCGGAATTGAGACAACGTTTGTCGATATTCATAATTTTGAAGAAGTAAAGGGAGCAATAAAGGATAATACAAAGGCTATATTTATTGAGACCCTCGGAAACCCGAACAGTGATATTCCGGATATTGAAACTATAGCCGATATCGCGCACAGTCACGGACTGCCTCTCCTGATTGACAATACGTTCGGCACTCCGTATCTGATCCGGCCGATCGAATACGGGGCGGATATCGTGATCCACTCAGCCACAAAATTCCTTGGGGGCCACGGTACGACACTCGGCGGGGTGATCGTGGACTCCGGCAAATTCGACTGGAAGGCAGGAGGAAAGTATCCTCAGCTTGCCGAACCGAATCCGAGCTATCACGGAATTTCTTTTGTGGATGCCGTCGGTCCGGCTGCGTTTGTGACATATATCCGGGCAATCCTGCTCCGCGATACCGGAGCAGCGATCTCACCGTTCAATGCTTTCCTGCTGCTGCAGGGAGTGGAGTCGCTGTCTCTCCGTCTGGAGCGTCATGCGGAAAACACTGCAAAAGTCGTGGAATACCTGGTGAACGATCCGCATGTTGAAAAGGTCTGTCATCCTTCTCTTCCGGATCATCCGCAGCATGAGCTGTACAGGAAGTATTTCCCGAACGGCGGGGCTTCCATTTTTACATTTGACATTAAGGGGGGACAGGAAGCGGCATTCCGCTTTATTGACAGTTTGAAAATCTTCTCCCTTCTGGCCAATGTAGCCGATATGAAGAGTCTGGTCATTCATCCCGCGACGACGACCCACTCTCAGATGACAGAAGACGAACTGCTGGATGCCGGAATCCGTCCCGGCACGATCCGGCTGTCGATCGGTACCGAAAACATCAATGATATCATAGAGGATCTCGACGAAGCTTTTAAAGCACTGGATTAATCTGCCTGCGGCCGGCCTCCGGCAGGATCATCGCACGGCAGGAGGAGGTACACGTGAAGATTTCCACAAAAGGCAGATATGCGGTGAGGATGATGTTGGATATTGCCCAGCATGATAAAGGAGAACCGGTCCGGATAAAAGATATATCCGCCAGACAGGATATTTCTCTGAAATATCTGGAACAGATCGTTTCCGCTCTGGTCAGGGCCAATTACCTGCAGAGTATCAGGGGACCGCAGGGTGGATATCACCTTGTCAGAAAACCGGATGAGTATACGATCGGAGATATTCTGAGAGCGACAGAAGGAAGTCTGGCCTGTGTGGAATGTCTGAGTACGGAGTATAATTACTGCGAACGTGCCGGAAACTGTGTAACGGTCCGATTGTGGCGTGAACTGGACGAGGCCATTTCTTCTGTCGTGGACAAGTATACGATTGAAGATCTGATGAACTGGAGCGCTGAGAGTTACGACAATTATGTGATCTGAATTTCCGGAAGACCTCTGCTCCGTATCAGTACAGTTTTCTGTATCCCGGCAGTAATTATTCTGCAAAGAGGCAGTAATTGTGCTATACTCGGTGCATGGGCAGTTTACTTGAAACGATCAAACCCCTTTTCATGGGTGATATAGGAAACGTAACGGAAACTATCTCCGGAATTACCGCGGGGAAAATAAATGATACCGTTCAAACTGCAGAGAGTGTGCTGGCAGTCATTTCCCGGATTGGAACTGTGCTGCTGGCACTGCTTCTTTGTTTCACCGGCTACCGCAGAGTGCGGCAGTGGGTGTCTTTTATTGCCTTTGTGTTCGGTGCCGTGATGGGTTACAGGATAGCCAGATCCGCCGGACTTGGGAAGGATTACTGGTATCTGCCTCTGATCATCGCACTGGCGGCCGGTATTATCCTTTCCCTGCTCGGATACAGACTGTTCCAGCTGGGATTGTTCGTATTCTGCGGAGCTGTGGCATCCTGGGCTGTGACAGCCCATGTTCTTCCGGAATCTCTTACAGGTGCACAGCAGGGTTCCCTGTATTATGTGATGATCGGAATTCAGGTAATTGTCTTTGCTGTCGGAGGAGTTCTGGCCGTGCGCTATGCGAGAACGGCGATCATCTTTATTTCGGCGATCGGGGGTGCGCGTGTTGCTTCTGCGGGACTTGCCGAACTGATGCCGAAGTATTTCCCGGACAGTTCAAGACAGCTGATGCTGTTCGCCGGGCTGGCATTGCTGGGGATCCTCATCCAGTTCCTGACAACAAAACCAGATACAAAAAGACACAGGTCATATGAATAGGAGAAAGACAAGAAATGCATACTTATCTTCGGTGCTATGCGGAAGTTTCCCTGGAAGCGATACGCCATAATATACTTGAAGTAAAAAAACGGATACCGGACAATGTAAAACTGCTGGCTGTCGTAAAAGCCAATGCATACGGGCATGGTGCCGTGCCGGTCGCCGAAGCTCTGGAAGATCTGGTGGATTTTTATGCGGTGGCAATGCTTGAAGAGGCAGCCGAATTGCGGGAAGCCGGTATCACACATCCTATCCTGATCCTGGGTTATACATCTCCTTCACAGTATGAAGAACTGCTGCAGCTGGATGTCAGGCCATGCATTTATGATCTGCATACGGCGAGGGCTCTGAGCGAGACGGCAGGCCGGCTGGGACTGACGGCAAAACCGCATATTGCTGTGGATACAGGCATGACGAGGATCGGATTTCAGGTGACGGAAGAGGAAGCGGACAGGATCGCGGAGATCGCGGGGCTTCCAAATCTGGAAGTCGAAGGACTGTTCACACATCTCTCCTGTGCGGATATGACGGACAAGACGCACAGCAGGGGACAGTTTGCACAGTACGCCGCTATGCTGGATATGCTGCAGGAGCGCGGGGTGTCGATACCAGTGCGTCATATCTGCAACAGTGCTGCAGTTATGGAATTTGATGACGATCGCTATGATATGGTGCGCGCGGGTATTGTACAGTACGGGATCTACCCTTCAGAGGAAGTCGACAAGACACGGATGGATCTGATCCCGGCACTTGCCTGGAAAAGCCATGTGATCCATGTCAAAGAAGTCGGACCCGGCAAAGGCGTCAGTTATGGAGCTACGTATGTGACAGATCAGCCCGTCACAAAGATCGCAACTGTTTCGGCCGGTTACGCAGACGGTTATCCTCGTGCCCTGTCCAATCAGGGACGGGTACTGATCCACGGACATTCCGCACCGATCCTGGGGCGTGTCTGTATGGATCAGATGATGGTTGACGTGACAGATATTCCGGATGTACAGGTAGAGGATGTGGTAACGCTGATAGGCCGCGACGGAGAAGAATGCATTCCGGTTGAAGAAGTCGCCGATCCCGCCGGGAGGTTTAATTATGAGATGCTCTGCACGGTCTCAAGCCGTGTGCCGCGGGAGTATGTATAAGCCGGAAAAAACGGGATCCGGACATTCAGATAAACTGCACAGTGCCCCTCAGCAATAACGGTCCGTCGGGAGACGCAGTGATTTCCAGTAATCCCCCCGGCTGTTTCAGGGAGATAGAAACTTCTGTATTTTCCTGCGAGGCAAGCCAGGATCCTACAGCGGCAGAACCGCTTCCGCACGCACTCTCCCAGAACAGGGTGTCGGCCGCCGGCACATAGACCAGCGGCGTGAGAGTGCCGGCTTCACGATCCCAGAACATCATGCCAAGCGCGTCGGCTTTGAGAAAACGGCACCATTCCTTTATAAGAATTTGTGAGGTTTCCATGTCCATTTCCTGACCTGTGCAGGAATCTGATTTTTTTTCCGTGGATGTGTCAAGTATTATATGAGATATTCCGTCAAAGGTTACGACGGGAAGTACCCGGCCTCCGGGGAAACAAACGGTCTGTATGGAGCGTGCGGGCGGCATTTCCACCGCGCCGTGCCATACGTTTGTATTGGAATCGGATACGGTATGCGGCAGGACTTCCGGATCGGAAGAGCAGGAGGAGACCGCTGCTATGACTGGTTCCCGTGCACCGGAAACTTTCACCGTAATACGGCCGCAGCTCGTTCCTTTCAGCATACTGTAATATGCCGCGGCACTCATGGATGCATTGCCGCAGAATTCACCGCCGGCCATACGCAGAATGATGTCATATTGTCCGGACTCCGGCACAGTCAGAAACCCGGCCTGCTCTGCAGAAGGTTCTTTTTTCATTAACTCAGAGGCGACAGCCGCCTGTTCGCCGGCCGGGACAGGATCCAGGATCAGCAGAGTGATATTTCCGGTCGGGTCTGCCGTGAGATAATGTATTTCACGTGTGAGTTTTTTGTTCTCCTGACAGAGACTGATGGCAGCGGAATGTATGATAGAGGGATTCATGCCTGATAATTCCTCAGGAACTGTTTCGTTCGCTCCTGTTCCGGATTACCGAATACTTTTTCCGGATCGCCCTGTTCTACGATCACACCGCCGGCCATAAAGATGACACGGTTGCTGACGGCACGCGCAAAAGGCATTTCATGTGTGACCACGACCATCGTCATCTTTTCGTCTGCCAGCTGACGGATGACTTTCAGAACTTCACCGGTCAGCTCGGGATCAAGGGCGCTGGTGGGTTCGTCAAAAAAGAGAATATCCGGTTTCAGGGCGAGAGCGCGGGCGATGGCCACTCGCTGCTGCTGTCCGCCCGACAGCTGATAGGGGTACTTATTCGCGTGATCGGCCAGATCCATCTTTCTCAGCAGCTCTTCGGCTGCTGCGCGGACCTCCTCTTTGGGACGTTTCTGCACGTGGATTGGTGCGTCCATGATGTTTTTCAGTACGGAATAGTGCGGGAACAGATTGAATTGCTGGAAAACAAGACCGAAGGTCTGCTTAAGCTGATGCAGTTCAAAAGGATTGACATACACTGGCATTCCCTGCGCCGTTGTCGTCACCGCTGGTCTGCCCAGATAGCGGATCTCTCCGGCGTCGATGTTTTCCAGAAAGGTAGCACACCGCAGCAGGGTGCTCTTGCCGGAGCCACTGGGTCCGATAATGCTGACAACTTCCCCGGGGCTTACCCAGAGGGTAATGTCTTTCAGTACTTCGTTGCTTCCAAAGGATTTCCGGATTCCAATCATTTCCAGAACCATATTGTCACTCCTTTTTACTTATAATAATTGAAAGCCTTTTCAATCCGTTCCATTACGAAGGCCACAATATAGTTGGCTATAAAATAGAAGACACCGGCTACGATATACGGCGTGAACGAAGT
>CACZSZ010000018.1 GCA_902783945.1 uncultured Lachnospiraceae bacterium | reverse complement strand
GTCTGTCAGATTTCCTATGGCTACGGCCTCTTCACCGGAGGTCCCGGCCTGAACGGCGGCAGCCACAAAGTCGGCTGTCTCACGGTTCCGACCAGCTCCGGCAATACCGAGCGTCAGATTATGTTCATCATGGATCTGCAGACGACGATCCTCTGCTGCACACCGAGCTATGCGGCTTTTCTGGCAGAGACAATGAAAGAGATGGGCCTTACTCCGGATCAGATCCCGCTGAAAGCCGGTATCTTCGGCGCGGAAGCCTGGAGTGAAGAGATGCGCCATGACATCGAAAAGACTCTCGGGATCAAAGCATTTGACATTTACGGACTGACTGAACTGTCCGGCCCGGGCGTCTCCTTTGAGTGCTCTGCGCAGAGCGGCATGCACGTCAATGAAGATCACTTCATCCCCGAGATCATTGATCCCGATACCGGCGAAGTCCTTCCCGAAGGAGAAGAAGGCGAACTGGTCTTTACCGCGATTGATAAGGAAGCCTTCCCGATGATCCGTTACCGCACCCGCGACATCTGCTCTCTGTCAAGAGAGAAATGCTCCTGCGGACGCACGCATGTGAAGATGATGAAACCGAAAGGCCGTTCCGACGATATGCTGATCATCCGCGGCGTCAATGTATTCCCGTCGCAGATCGAGACGGTTCTTCTGAACCACGGCTACGCAGCTAACTATCAGATCATTGTCGACCGTGTCAACAATTCCGATACCCTGGATGTACACGTAGAAATGACACCGGAAATCTTCACGGACAACCTCGGCGAAATCTCTTCGCGGCAGAAACAGCTGGTCGACGGCCTGAAGTCCATGCTGGGCATCAAGGCCAATGTCACACTGGTCGCTCCGAAGTCGATCACCAGAAGCGAAGGCAAAGCTGTCCGTGTGATAGATAAGAGAAAGATATGATAATTACAGAATCCGAATGCTGGGCAGCATTGCGAAAGCACGTAAGCGCGAAGCAATGCGTAATCATCTAAAAACTGTAAGAAGAAAGGAGCTCCTCATGGCTATCAAACAGATATCCGTTTTTCTGGAAAATAAACCCGGTGCCCTGAAGACCATGTGTCAGGTTCTGGCCGATCACGATATAGACATGCGCGCCCTGTCACTCGCCGAGACCAAAGATTTCGGCATCGCCCGGCTCATTGTTGACGATGTTCTGGAGACCGCCACAGTCCTGAAAGACAGCGGTTTTATCAGCCGCCTGACACCGGTCATCGCCGTCAGCATTCCGGATGAACCCGGCGGACTGAACAAGGTACTGGAAATATTTACAAATGCCGGCATCAATCTGGAATACATGTATGCATTCCTCGGTACAAAAAAGGATCATGCCTACATGATCTTCCGTATCGGTGAAAATGAAAAGGCCGCTGAAGCAGCACTTGTAGCAAGCGGGATCACGGTCGTCACACAGGAAGAGATCGCAGAACTCTGATCGTATCAACTCGCAGGGACATTTATCATCTAAGAGAAAAGGAAGGCTGATATGGGACTGTTTTCCAAAAACAAAAAAACAGAAAGCAACATACCTTCGAGAGTACAGAAACTGGCTGACAACGGCGGTCTGCCGCTTACCACGGAAATTCCTTCCCGCAAACCAGGCGAAAAACTGGATCGTTTTTATGAGAAAGACCCCTGCCTGACACTTGGCAATACAGAAGGACTTCAGACCGGCTCTATACTGCAGGTGCGCCGCGACGGCATTCTCGCCACAATTCTCGGAAAAGACATTGCACAGCTCGAGAACCCGAGACACCGTCAGCGGGTCAACGACTACTTCGATAAAAGCGGTGTATACTCTTCTGTCGATGCCCGCGTCGTTGCCATAGAAGGTGAGCATCTGTACTGCAATCTGGGATTCTACGTAAGCGAGAATTCGTAACGATACAAGTTTTAACAGATATATCCGGACCGAATACAGAACCTCAACGCCGACACGGCTGTGCGCCGACAGTCGGCTTATGGGAACATGTATCCGGTCCGGATACTGTTTACTGAAATTATATGAAATCTACTCTGACAGACACAGCAGCCGCGCAGCGGCATCGCCCAGTATCTCCTGCTTTTTCTCCCCGGAAAGCGGCGCCGACCGGATAAAAGCGATCGATTTCTCCGCATCTGTCCAGGGACTGTCCGTCCCGAACAGGATGTGCCCCTCCGGAAAAGCGTGCACGATCTCTGCAAACTTTTTTCCATTCAGCATCCGGCAGTCTTCCGGCTTCCAGTATTCATCCCCTTCCCGCGGTATCATCTCTCCCGTCGAAAAGGAAGTGTCCAGATAAATTCCCGTGTCTGCCAGAAGGTCAGGCACCTGATCCCATTCTTTCCAGCCACCCATATGGGCCGCCACAAAAGAAAACTTCCCGATCGTTAGCATCACTTCACGCAGCATCGGCACAGTACAAAAATGAGCGTCCGGAAATCCCACATCGAAACCGGCATGAGTCACGACGATCAGACCCAGCTCTGCCGCACGGTCCAGTACCCGCAGATTGCGGACGTTATTCAGATCTCCCCCGTGATAATACGGATGAATCTTGATCCCCTTCAGACCGGCTTCTTTAATACGTGCCAGTTCCTCCCGGTATCCCTCCATTTCCGGATGCATCGTCCCGAAAGACAACACTTCGGAATACTCCGGATCCTCCGTTTTCCGGCACCGCTCCTTCCGCTCTTTTTCTCTGCGATTCTGCTCAATGGCATAGTTATTGATATGTATTACATGTTCCGGAGACGTAGCCACGGGAAGAACAACAGAAAGCCCGATACCGGCCTGCTGTGCATTTTTGCGCAGACCGGATACCGTTCCGTCGGAAAACGGAGCAGTATGCGACAGCTTGCTGAGTTTTTGCACCGCCTTTCGGGCGACATCATCCGGAAATGTGTGTGTGTGAAAGTCAATGATCATATTATTTCTTCCCTGTATACTTCCTGTACATGTATTACCATACAGATGACCGTTAATGACAGAAACCGGCAGGCTCTTTCCTTCTCAGAGCCTGCCGGGAAACTCTCATATTACAGGTCTGCCGCCCGGTTTTATTCTTCTGTTTCGAGGGCTTCTGTCTGCGGTACGAGCACTTTTATATTATAGCAGGAGAACGCATCCTCGACCATAGCTGGATCCGGCTTTTTCGTAAAGGCAGAAACGATCGGCACAATGATCAGTCCGAAGATCATGCAGAACGCACCGGCGTTGATCGGAGACTGCAGCAGTTTCGGAAAACTCGGCCGGACCGCAATATTTGCCAGCATAAACACGGTGGAAAAGATAAAGCTGACCCAGCAGGCTGCCTTTGTCGTTTTCTTCCAGTATAAGCCGTACAGGAACGGCGCCAGGAACGCACCGGCGAGTGCTCCCCAGGAGACGCCCATCAACTGTGCGATAAAGGTCACGCTGGAACTGTACTGGACCAGAGCAATCACGACGGAGATCGCGATGAAGACCACGATCAGCAGACGCATTGTCAGCAGCTGTTTCTTTTCATCCATCTTTTTGATGAC
>CACZSZ010000017.1 GCA_902783945.1 uncultured Lachnospiraceae bacterium | reverse complement strand
TTAAGTGCCTTCGGACGGGATGAGGCCCGGAGGACGAAAAACGACAACACGTGTTTGCGGTACATATGCTCGCATCCCGCTGCTGCCTGGAGATAATACCTTCTCATGTGCAGCTTCTGAGGGCTGCCACAAGTGAGGAGGTGTTTTTTATGCGTACTATATTTGCGGAGTCGGCGAAAGAACTCAGGAAGACGAGGTCGCTCGTGGGCATGGCCATGCTGCTGGCTCTGGCCGTTGTACTCGGATTTGTTTCCGTACAGGTGACAGAATCGCTCCGTGTGGGATTTGCTTTTCTGCCGAATGCTCTGGCCGGGCAGATGTTCGGACCTGTCGGAGGTATGCTTGTCGGCGGGCTGGCGGATATTCTGAAATATATTGTAAAACCTACCGGTCCGTTTTTTCCGGGGTTTACGATCAGCGGGATCCTGGGCGGCCTGATCTACGGGCTTGTGCTGTATAAAAAGCCGGTAACACTTCCGCGGATCATCCTGTGCAATACACTGATCGCTGTTTTTGTCAACATGCTGTTGAATACATACTGGCTGACACTGTTATACGGAAATTCATTTCTGGCGATCTGGCCTGCCCGTATTGTGTCTAATCTTATTACGCTTCCCATCAATATTATTTTGTATTATCTTGTAGCCACGCTTTTGGAAAAAGCCGGGATTCTGCGTGAATACACCAGATAGTTCCGGTACTGTCTTTTGCCGTGCCGGATCTGCGGCCGTCTGAAAAACCAAACTTTATAAGAGAATTGCTGTTTATTTGCAAGATGTAATGGTTTTGTGACAATTATCTTGTAATTGTTACAAAAATTCGTTACAATATACAGAGTTAAAGGCATGGCGGGGGACACTGTAGAGAAGTCTGCAGGAGGCATGTCTCATGAGAAAGCGAGAGCGATGCAGAGGCCCGGTCTTTTTTGCCATGTGTATCGGTCTGCTCTCTGTATTCTGCGGATGCAGTCGCGGGGCTGTATACCGTTTTGAAACATCGGAGAGTACAGCGGCGGAAGGTACCGGTCTGTCGGAAAAAACGGCGGAAGGGTCAGCGCCGGGAGAAGAAAATGCCGTACTGGATCCGGAGGCCGTTGCTGTGGATCCTCAGGAATCAGAAACCATCCTGGTTTATGTATGCGGGGCGGTGCAGGTTCCGGGCGTTTATGAACTGCCGTCGGACGGAAGGGTCTATCAGGCACTGGAAGCAGCCGGAGGCGCGCTTGAAGGAGCAGAACTGCGAAGTCTGAATCAGGCAGCTCCCCTCACAGACGGCGAACAGATTACCGTGTATACGATCGAAGAGATCAATGCATCGGGAGGTGTTCCCGTGCCGGGTGGGGAAGCACAGGCCGGCAGCGGAAAAATCAATCTCAATACAGCCGGCCGGGAAGAACTGATGAGATTGTCCGGAATCGGGGAAGCGCGTGCAGCGGCGATCATTGCTTACCGGGAAGAACACGGGCCGTTCACGGCAATTGAAGAAGTAATGAACATCGAGGGAATCAAGGAAAAAGCATTCAGTAAAATAAAAGACGAAATAGAGGTTTGAGTATGGCGAACAAGATTCTGGTAGTCGACGATGAAAAACTGATCGTTAAGGGGATCCGCTTCTCTCTGGAGCAGGACGGCATGGAAGTCTCGTGTGCGTATGACGGGGAAGAGGCTCTGAACATGGCGAAAGAGAACGAGTACGATATGATCCTGCTGGATCTGATGCTTCCGAAGATGAATGGACTGGAAGTGTGTCAGCAGATCCGCGAGTTCTCAAATGTGCCGATCATTATGCTGACTGCCAAAGGCGAAGATATGGACAAGATCATGGGCCTGGAATACGGTGCGGATGACTATGTGACCAAGCCGTTCAATATTCTGGAAGTCAAGGCCCGCATCAAGGCCATCATCCGCCGTACGAGGAAGCCGGAGAAGACGGAGGAACAGGCACGGATCGTTGAGATCGGTGACCTGAAGCTTGACTGCGACAGCCGCCGTGTATTCATCGGTTCCCGTGAAGTCAATCTCACAGCGAAGGAATTCGACGTGCTGCAGCTCTTGGTTTTCAATCCGAACAAAGTCTACAGCCGGGAAAATCTGCTCAATATTGTATGGGGTTACGAGTACCCGGGAGATGTGCGCACGGTCGATGTCCATATCCGGCGTCTCCGTGAAAAAATAGAAGAGAATCCTTCCGAACCCAAATACGTTCACACAAAATGGGGTGTCGGCTACTATTTCCAGGCATAAAGCGGGGGTGACAGGCTTTGCCGGCAGCAGTTCACAAACCTGCATCGAGACGATGGACATTTCTGAGAAGCATCCGATTTCGTATCATGGTGCTTCTCTTTATCATGGGCATCGTTCCCGCTCTGATCATAGAAAATGTGGTCGTGCGCAGCTACGAATCGAGAGCTGTCTCACAGCGCACGGTCATGGTTAAAAATCAATGCGATATTCTCGCAGACCAGCTCGTTAAGCGCGGCTATATGAACAATCCGACCGATGAAGTCATCAATGCGGAATGTGATATGCTGACGAATATCTATAACGGGCGGATTCTGGTCATAAACCAGGATGACAGGGTGATCAAGGACACCTATAATCTGGATCTTGGGAAAACGTCATTGTCCCAGGAAGTCATAGACTGTTTTTCGGGCAAAGAGACCAGTCTGTATGACGATGAGCATCAATATATCGAGATGACAGTTGCGATCCGCAATACCGAGTCAAGGGCAAGAGAGATCATCGGGGTTCTTCTGATCAGTGTCTCTACGGTCGAGATCAATAACAGCAAGGAGATTCTGGAAACACGGGGCACGCTGACGCTGGGTATCGCGATCGTGCTGATTCTGATCCTCGGGCTGATCCTGTCCAGAGTGCTGGTGCAGCCGTTCCAGAAGATCACCAGTGCGATCGAAGGCATCACGGACGGCTATCAGGACGAGGATATTTCTGTTCCGGACTATGTAGAGACAGAACTGATCACGGATGCTTTCAACCGTATGCTCACGCGGGTCAAGACAGTCGATGACACCCGGGATGAATTTGTTTCGAATGTTTCCCACGAACTGAAAACACCGCTTGCTTCCATGAAAGTACTGGCTGATTCGCTGAATATGAATCCTGATGCACCGCTGGAGCAGTACAAGGAATTCATGAAGGATATCTCGGATGAGATCGACAGAGAAAACCAGATCATCAGTGACCTGCTGTCGCTGGTGCGCATGGATAAAAATGCTGCGGATCTGAATATCGAGGAGATCAGCATCAACGAGGAACTGGAACAGATCCTGAGGCGGCTTGAGCCGATCGCGTCAAAGGCCAATGTAAAACTGTATCTGGATTCCTTCCGGCCCGTGACGGCAGAAGTGGATGAGACAAAACTCACGCTGGCTTTGACGAATGTGATTGAAAACGCGATCAAATACAATAAGCCGGAAGGCGGCTGGGTGCGCATCTCGCTTAATGCAGACAGGAAATACTTCTATGTGTCGATCGCAGATTCCGGGATCGGGATTCCGGAAGATGATGTTGACAGTATTTTTGAACGATTCTACCGTGTGGATAAAAGTCATTCCCGCGACATCGGCGGGACGGGGCTCGGGCTGGCGATCACAAAAAGTGCGATTGCCATGCATCGCGGGGCTATCCGCGTGAACAGTAAACTCGGAGAGGGGACCACATTCTCGATCCGCATACCGCTGATGCATGTCGTATAGGAGGGCAGTATGAAAAAGAAGATCATTCTGACAACTGTTTTCCTTATGGCTTTTATGAGTGCCTGCAGTTTTTACGAACCGCTCGAGCCGGAAAACGTTTTTTCACTGTATTATCTGAATGAGGATCAGAACCGCCTGGAAACGGTCCCTTATACGCCGGCTGCTGATGAGACGGTTCCCGTGCTCGATGAGCTGATCGCCAATCAGGGCAGAAGCTCTGAAGACGGAAAACTGTACAGCCTGCTGCCGAAAGAGGTAAAGATCACAGGCAGTATCCTGGACGGAACGACGCTGATACTGGACTTTTCGCCGCAGTATAAGGAAATGCCGATCGGCAGAGAAGCACTGGTGCGAGGCGGGATCGTGCGGGAGTTCCTGCAGGTAGACGGAGTGGACAGAGTCATGTTTACGGTGGACGGGGAACCTCTGACAGATTCAGCGGGAGACGAGATCGGGGCCATGACTACAGAGAGCTTTGTGGAGAACTCTGCCGAGACGATCAACACTTATCAGAGTGCGGCTATGACTCTGTATTTTACGGATCCGTCAGGC
Source organism: uncultured Lachnospiraceae bacterium (assembly GCA_902783945.1). GTDB lineage: Bacteria > Bacillota > Clostridia > Lachnospirales > Lachnospiraceae > Bilifractor. The sequence continues at coordinate 2,177 of CACZSZ010000017.1, read as the reverse complement.
AAGACACTGATCCCGGAAACACGGAAAGTCTATTACATCAGCAGCGAACCGCTGGAACGTGCCGTAGTAGATGAATTGTTCCGCGGACCGCGCATGACCGGAAGCAGTCCGGTCTTCGGCTCAGAGTATACCGTTCTGAGTGTGGTCACACAGGACGATACTTGTTATGTAAACTTAAACAGCAGCGGCAACGGAATTACTGCAGCGCCGAATGTAGATGAGAAGGTGCAGATTTATGCGCTGGTCAATTCGCTGACAGAAACCTGCGGAGTAGAACAGGTGCAGATCACCCTGGACGGCGAGAGTAACCGTATGTTCCGCAAAGAAGTCAGTCTGTCGGCACCATTCACAAAGAATGAGGAACTGACGGAGTGAGTCATCTCTGAATCTGAAAGGCATACAATTCTGAATTTGCTCGGGGCAGGCAGATTATGAGAAAACGTCCGCTTTGCATTGTGTGTATCGGACTGATGATCGTCATCTGGATCTGCCGGATCGGCGGGATCCCTGTTTTTGGGGAACCGGTGCTGATGCAGGAGGAAAAGACCCGGCTGGAGGAAGGACAGCAGGTTGCCGTGGTCGGAATGGTCACGGACCGCAGTATATCTTCCGAGACGATCCGATATACACTTCGCCATGTTTATGTCACGATCTGTGACAGACAAATTCCCTTTTCAGGAATCTTTGTTTCAACTGAATATCAAGGCGCGGCCTCCGCGGCAGAGCCGGGGGATCTGCTCAGAGCCCGGGGAGAGCTGCGCGCTCTGGAGCAGGCCGGCAATCCGGGCCAGTTTGATGCTGCGGCATATTATGCGTGTCAGAAGATCCGATACCGCCTTTGGTCCGAAAAGGAACCGGAAACAGAAAACAAGCAGAGTATACGCAAACTGCTGTTCCGCATCAGAGAGAATTTGACTGGGACATATACCGCCTGCATGCGGGAAGCGTCGGCGGGGATCCTGTCTGCCATGCTGATGGGAGATAAGGGATTCCTGACTGATGAGAGCAGGAGAAATTTTCAGGCAGGAGGATGCCTTCATCTGCTGGTGATTTCCGGGCTGCACGTGACATTGCTCGGGATGGGTCTGCTGCAGATTCTGCTGAGACTGCGCATACCTCAGACACCGGCCTGCATCACTGCGGCGGCCGGTATGATCTTTTATGCGGCTCTGACCGGATTTCCGGCGGCTGCCGTTCGGGCATGCATCATGTTCATTGTGCTGGTGCTTGCCCGTGCGGCCCGGTGGAGTTATGATTCTGCATGCTCTCTGGCGCTGGCAGCAATCCTGATGCTGCTTGCGGATCCGGGGTATTTGTTTCACGCCGGATTTCAGCTTTCTTTTGCGGCTGCCGGTGCGGCATCGCTTGTCTCCCCGCTGCTGAGCAGGTGTGTTCCCGCATGGCCATGCGGAGAAAAGAAAGCGGGACGGTTGAGAGACGTATTGAATATGATGAGGGAAAATATGATCCTGTGGGCTTCCGTACAGTTGTGTACTCTGCCTCTGACGGCATATTATTTCTTCGAGATTCCGGTCTGGAGCCTTCCGCTGAACCTGCTGCTCGTTCCCTGTGTACAGTATGTACTGGGCGCCGGCGTGGCAGGAAGTCTGGCGGCACTGTTTGTTCCGCAGGCCGGGAAATGGCTGCTTCTGCCTGCTGATCTGGGACTGGACCTGTTCGACAGGATACTGGGAATGGCAAGGATCATACCGGGAAGCAGCCTGGTCTGCGGACGTCCCGCTCTGTGGCAGATCCTGGTGTATTACGGAGCTCTGTTATTTCTCCTGCGGAGGATGCAGATCAGAAATAAAAGAACCCCGGTGGAACGTGCAGCATGTACGGGAGACAGACGGATGATCTGTCGGTCGGCCGCAGTGCTTGCAGCGGCATGTGTTATCCTGTTTGCCAGAAAGCAGCCGGTTTTCCGGCTTGCCATGATGGATGTCGGGCAGGGGGATTGTTTTCTGATCCAGACAGGGAAAAAGGTTTTTCTCTCGGACGGAGGCAGTACCAATGTGCAGCAGGTGGGAAGATACAGGATCCTTCCTTTTCTGGAAAGCAGCGGGATTTCATTTGTGGACCTGGTCTGTATTTCCCACAACGATGCGGATCATATGAACGGGATCGAGGAGATTCTGCGTATGATAGCGGAAAGGCAGACGGCACTGCGCATCGGG
>CACZSZ010000016.1 GCA_902783945.1 uncultured Lachnospiraceae bacterium | reverse complement strand
TTGGTAGTCGAACTGCAGAACATGAAGCAGGAAATCCGCACTTACGACCAGCCGTTAGTGGAAGTGAGGGATTCACTTTGACCTCGCTAATAAAGAGCAGAGGATCGAAGAATTAGAGAGGAAGATGGAAGAGCCGAATTTCTGGGACAACCCGGAGGAGGCTCAGAAACAGGTAAAAGAGCTGGGCAGCCTGAAGGATGACCGCGATACATACAAGAAGCTTGTCACCGCAAAAGAAGACATCGAGACAATGATCGAGATGGGCGAGGAAGAGGACGATGAGTCCATTGTTCCGGAAGTCCGTGAAATGCTCGATGAATTTAAGACAGATCTGGAATCGATCCGGATGAAGACGCTTCTGTGTGAGGAGTTTGATGACTGTGACGCTATTTTGCGGCTGCAGTCGGGCGCCGGCGGCACTGAGGCGATGGACTGGTGCGGCATGCTGTACCGCATGTACACACGCTGGGCGGAGCGCAAGGGCTATAAGATTGAAGTTCTGGATTACCAGGAAGGCGACGAAGCCGGGATCAAGTCTGTGATGTTCCAGGTCAACGGAGAAAATGCCTACGGGTATCTGAAATCCGAAAAGGGAACGCACCGTCTGGTCCGGATCAGTCCGTTCAACGCGCAGGCAAAACGGCAGACATCCTTTTGCCAGTGCGATGTGATGCCTGTCATTGACCAGGAGATCAACATCGAGATCCGGGACGAAGATATCCGCGTGGACACTTACCGTTCCAGCGGAGCAGGCGGACAGCACATCAACAAGACGTCATCCGCGATACGTATTACGCATATCCCGACAGGCATCGTGGTGACCTGTCAGAACGAGCGTTCTCAGTTCCAGAACAAGGATAAGGCCATGCAGGTCCTGAAAATGGAGCTGTATGAACTGGAGCGTGAAAAACAGGCGGAAAAAGAAGCGGGTATCCGCGGAGAAAAAACAGATATTGCCTGGGGTCACCAGATCCGGTCCTATGTGCTTCAGCCGTATACGCTGGTCAAGGATCTCCGTACCGATGAGGAACGGGGGCAGGCGGACAGGGTCCTGGACGGAGATCTGGATCCGTTCATAAACGCCTATCTGAAATGGCTGGTGCTGCAGAAAAAAGAAGGCCATCAGCAAATCTGAGTTTTGTATCCGGCCAGGATGCGAATTTCTGAGGACATAAAGTTTTAAAGACCTGGAGGAGCAGCGTGATAAAAATTGCAGTACTCGGCTACGGGACCGTAGGTTCCGGCGCCGTTAAAGTGTTACAGACCAACCGCGAAAGTATCGCCCGCCGTGTGGGCGAGGAACTCTGTGTAAAATATGTGCTGGATCTGAGAGATTTTCCGGGAGATCCGGTTGAAGAGATCCTGGTGCACGATTATAAGGAGATTCTGAAGGATCCGGAAGTGCGGATTGTTGTGGAAACCATGGGCGGGGTGAATCCTGCCTATGATTTTTCAAAGCTGGCGCTGCAGGCCGGGAAGAGTGTCTGCACATCCAATAAGGAACTGGTGGCGCAGCACGGAGTGGAACTGATGCAGATCGCAAAGGAAAAAAACGTGAACTACATGTTCGAAGCGAGCTGCGGCGGCGGTATTCCGATCATCCGTGCGATGAATGAAGCGTTGACGGCGGATGTGATCGACGAAGTCTCCGGCATTCTCAACGGGACAACAAATTATATTTTGACAAAGATGACTCTGGAAGGATCAGAATTCGGGGACGCACTTGCGGAAGCGCAGAAAAACGGATATGCCGAACGCAATCCCGAGGCGGATATAGAGGGATACGATGCCTGCCGGAAGATTGCGATCCTTTCATCGGTAGCCTATGGCAGTCATGTGGATTTTACCGACGTATACACAGAGGGAATTACAAAGATCAAGGCGGCAGATATCCGGTATGCGGCGGCAATGGGAAAAGTCATTAAGCTGCTGGCATTCAGCCGGAAAGACGGCAATGCTGTTTCCGCCAGGGTGACACCGGCGCTGATCGGGCCGGACGATCCGCTGTATGCGGTGAACGATGTTTTTAATGCGGTCCTTGTACATGGCAACATGCTGGGAGATGCCATGTTTTACGGCAGCGGTGCCGGCAGTCTGCCGACAGCCAGCGCGGTTGTGGCAGACGTTGTGGCCTGTGCAAAAAACCCGGGCAGAAACGTAGCCGTTCCCGGAACGGGGGAGACGCTGGAAATCGTACCGTTTGAAGAGACCGAAAGCCGTTTCTTTGTCCGGGTAAGTGGAAATCCGGCAGAGCGTCTGGACGGGATCAAAGCGCTGTTCGGCGAAGTGGAGACGGTTGCGGCGGATGGAACGGAAGATGATTTCGGATTTGTCACCGGACTCATAGAAGAGAGAGTTTTTGCCGAAAAGATAGCAGGACTGGACGGTGTTCTGAACCGGATCCGGGTGATGTAAAATGACACGACATAATTAAAAGGCTTTATACAGCTGCCGGAGGATCATCTATTCCGGCAGCTTTTTGTATATGGGCAGAGACTTTTAACGCGGTTCTGATCAGTGAATATACAGAAGTTCGGGTTTGTGTTAAAATCAGATGGCGTCAGAAACTACTGAAAGTAGTAATGATTTTTGTCCGATACAACATCAGGAGTTATATAAAATGCAGAGCAAACCAGAGTATGTGATCATCCAGGCAGGGGGTAAAGGAACCCGGCTTGAAGAGCTGACTGCCAATAAACCGAAAGCGCTGGTACCGGTTTTTAATCTTCCCATACTTTTTCACCTTTTCAGGACGTTTCCGGACAGCAAACACATTATTATTGCTGATTACAAAAAAGATGTTCTGGAAAAATATCTGAACTGTTTTGCCGGAAAAACCGACTGGCAGATCATTTCTGCAGAGGGGACCGGTACATGTGCCGGAATTGCTGACGCAGCAGCATTAGTTCCCGAAGGAGAGCCGGTTCTTCTGATCTGGTCGGATTTGATCCTCCCGGATGAAAAACTATCTTTTCCGGAAAAGGAAGAAGTTCATTATATCGGATTGTCCGATTCATTTCTTTGCCGGTGGATGTATGAGGATGGCGTTTTGTCTGAAACGCCGTCGGACAAATCCGGTGTTGCCGGTATCTTCCGTTTCGGCGACAGTTCCGTACTGAAAAGTGTTCCTGCGTCCGGTGAGTTCGTGCGCTGGCTGTCTTCCGCTGATATTTCTCTGCATCCGTGGTTTATCAGGGGACTTCGGGATTTTGGAACGGCAGAGTCTGTCCGTTCTCTCCCGGTGGAACGGTGCCGTCCGTTTAACCGGATAACGATCTCTGGCAATACATTGACAAAACTTCCATTGGATGAGCAGGGAAAGGAACTGGCAGAGAAAGAGCAGAACTGGTATGCGCACGTATGCCGTTACGGGTATAAGGCAATTCCGGAGATATATGCAAACAACCCGCTTCAGATGGAAAACATAGCGGGCATGAATGTGTTCGAGTACAGCCTGAAACCGGAAGAGAAAACCAGAATTCTTGTTCGTATTGTGGAAGGACTGAATGAACTTCACGAATACAGCAGCATCCCGGGCGACAGGGGCAGTATGTATGACACCTACTATCAAAAGACGGTTTCGAGACTTCATAAAGTCCGGAGTCTGATCCCGTTTTCTGACAGGAAGATCATCACGGTCAACGGAAGATCCTGCAGGAATGTTTTTTTTCATCTTGAGGAATTGGAAAACCGGATCAGCCGTCTTGACTGTGACCGTTTCCCGCTGATCCACGGAGATTGTACGTTTTCCAATATACTGCTGAAGGACAGAGCCACAGGAGAAGTTGTTTTTATCGATCCGCGCGGGTATTTTGGGAATACTCTTCTTTACGGAGATCCGCGTTATGACTGGGCAAAACTATACTATTCCATCATCGGCAATTATGATTCTTTCAATTTGAAAAGGTTTACGCTGACAATTGGAGGAAGTAACGGTTCCAGGGGCACGGATCTGGATGAGGGAGAAGTAAAACTGGAGATACGGTCTGAAGGCTGGGAAGAATTGGGAGATACGTTCTTTGCGCTGATCCCTGCTGACCCGGACGAGATTCGTCTGATCCATGCGCTGATATGGCTGTCGCTCACCTCTTATGCATGGAATGATTATGATTCCGTATGCGGTGCTTTTTATAATGGCATATACTATTTTGAAGAAGCGTTCTGATACATAACGGAAGGAAAAAATGAGTATGCATCTGACATTATCTCCGCTGCCCAAAACATGGATATTTGATCTTGACGGAACGATTCTGAAGCATAACGGGTATAAGACAGAAGCCGGCGACCGGCTGCTTACCGGAGTAAAGGAGTTTTTTTCTTCCATATCGGAAAACGATATGGTGATCATTATTACGTCGCGCAGCGAGGAGTTTCGTTATGAGACAGAGAGTGTTCTGCGGGACAGCGGTATCCGTTGGGACAAGATCATCTGGAATGCTCCCTGCGGGGAAAGAATACTTTTTAACGATCAAAAGGAATCCGGACTTAAAACCGCTTATGCGGTATGCTTTGCGCGGGATCAGTTTCCGAAAATAGAAATGGAGATCGACACGGATCTGTAAACGGCACAGAATATGTTTTACGGAAAAGTCCGTTACAGAAGATCACTCTCAGAACAATAAGTACATACAGGCAGGAGAGTTTACAGTTGAGCAATGTATATATGCCGGTCCGTGCCGGGGAGGCTTTTGCTTCTGCAGAGCGGGGAAGAAAAACGGTTTTAAGGATTTTGGAGAGCATACCGGCAGATGCTTCCGCTCTCTGGCTTATCCTTCCCGAAAAGGATAAAGAGCTGAATCAACTCTGCTGCGGAAGTATTCTGGATGAATATCTCGAAAAAAAGAATCACGACCTCGCCCTTATCATATATTTGTCACATATCGGGATCCCGGAACGGGACAGCGCAGGGAGAAGGCCGGTCATTTATCGTGCTTTGTCAGAGAACGGTATGCAGGATCTTCTTAATTATTACAGACTGATCCAGTTTTCGAAAGATATTATCGTTGCATCGTATAAGGAACCGTATTCTTATTCGAAGTGGATCGGTCATTTCGGGATTGATCTTTATTACTGGGTAAAACGTATTCTGTTTTTCGGTGTGAAAATTAACTGGATGGCGTGGGAGATCGATCACAGTCAGGTTGAACGGGCTGTTTCAGAAAATTATGAAGGGCTTCAGAACAGAAAAGTTATTATTTATGGGTTGACCCAGCATGTTCCTGCGATTTTACGCTGCCTTCGGTCTCTCGGCATACAGGTTTCAGGTCTGATAGACAGCAATCCTCAAAAAGCCGGCTACTACATTAAATATGATCTTACCTGTCATACTCCGGAGGCTCTTTTTCCGCGCGACCCGGAAAAAGTTGTTCTTATCGTGTCAAAATATGCTTCTGAGATGAGAAGTGTTCTTTACAGATATGGGTATACTTCCGATCAGATAGTTGAAATTCCTGCCGACAGCGGCATAACAGCAGAAAAAGATACGTCGGCGGAAACACTTGA
>CACZSZ010000015.1 GCA_902783945.1 uncultured Lachnospiraceae bacterium | reverse complement strand
GCCAGATCGCCCGCGCAGGTAAGACCTGCAGGGCCGGCACCGATGACAGCGACCTTGTGGCCGTTCTTTTCTTTGGCCGGTGTCGGCTTGATCCCGTTCTCTCTAGCCCAGTCTGCTGTAAAGCGTTCCAGCTTACCGATGGAGACCGGGTCGCCCTTGATGCCGCGGATGCAGTACTTCTCGCACTGACTCTCCTGAGGGCACACACGGCCGCAGACGGCCGGAAGCGCTGAAGAATCGGACAGCACTTCATAAGCTTTCTTGAAATCACCTTCTTTTACGCCGGCGATGAATTCCGGGATATCGATATTCACCGGGCAGCCGGTAATGCATTTCGCATTTTTGCAGTGAATGCAGCGGCTGGCTTCCGCCATCGCTTCTTCCGCATTATAACCGTAGCAGACCTCGTCAAAGTTCTTCGCACGGGCCGCCGGATCCTGTTCCCTTACAGGGATTCTCTTTAATACATTCACGTCCATTATTGTATCTCCTTTCCCTGTTATGAGCACTGGCCGCAGCCGCCATGGTGGGTATCACCCTCCTGCAGTTTCAGCATCGCGCGTCCTTCTTCTGTCTTATATTGCTGCATACGCTGCATGGCCTGGTCGAAGTCGACTTTGTGGCCGTCAAATTCCGGTCCGTCCACACAGGCAAATTTGACTTCTCCGCCCACGAGCAGACGGCAGGCGCCGCACATACCGGTACCGTCCACCATGACCGGGTTCATGGACACGATAGTAGGAATACCGAGTTTTTCCGTCAGTTTGCAGACGAACTTCATCATGATCATCGGGCCGATGGCGACGCAGTGATCATACTCATGACCCTCTGCGACCAGATCTTCCAGGCACTTTGTGACCATGCCGCTTCTTCCGTAGGAACCGTCATCTGTTGTAACATAGAGATTGCAGACCTCGGAGAATTCTTTCTCGAGAATTACGAAATCTTTGCTCTTTGCGCCGATGATGGCATCTGCCTGTACGCCCTGTTCATGCAGCCACTTGACCTGTGGGTATACCGGCGCCGTGCCGACACCGCCGGCAATAAAGAGGATCTTTTTCTTTTTCAGTTCTTCGATGGGCTCGTCCACCAGATCGGACGGGCGGCCCAAAGGACCCACGAAATCCATAAAGGAATCTCCCGCCTTCAGTTCCGCCATCTTTGTTGTGGAAGCACCCACCGGCTGGAATACGATGGTGACCGTACCGGCTTCCCGGTCGTAATCACAGATCGTCAGCGGAATACGCTCGCCTTCCTCATCGCTCTTGGCGATCAGGAACTGGCCCGGAAGGCATCGTGCAGCTACACGCGGTGCCTCGACGACCATCCGGTAGATGTTGGCCGCCAATTTGTCTGCCTGCAAAATCCTGTACATGCTTTTTCTCCCATTTTGTGCTTGTCTACAGTAACCAATTCATTTCAAAAAGCAATTTCAGTACTCTTTATTTTACGATACAGATGCCGCACTTTGCAATATGATCTTCATTCCGAAAAAGACAAAAATCATTTCATATCATCATATATACGTTTTCGACGCCGGAATCCGGCTGGCTGATAAGGTACAGGTTTGCCCTCAGAAATATGCAGATCATTCACTTACGCATACTCTCCCACGCAGAACAGCGTGATCCTTGATGTAAACAGCAGTTTTTCTTCTTCACTGAACACGTCGACATCGACAAGTACGCTGGTGCGTCCGCGGTGGACCAGTCTGCTTTTTGCCGTGACCCGGCCGCTTTTTACATTTTTCAGGTAGTGTGCCTCGGCATCAAGAGTAACGTATTTCCGTCCATCGGTACGAGCCGTCGTGGCAGCGCAGAAATCCGCCATGGTAAACAGCAGGCCCCCGTGTACTGCTCCGGCGTAATTCATCAGTTCCGGAACAAGATCGACGGTGATCTCCACATGATCCCGCTTCAGCACGGACAATTCCATATGACAATACTTCGGAAAGGGATTCGCCAGTGATCTCTCCCGCACAATGGTCAGGATTTCTTCTTCGCTTTTACCAGGCTGTCTCTTTTCATTTTCCATCTGATTTCACTTTCCTTTTCTGAAAACACGTTTCTCAGACCTTCACTTCTCCAGCGAGCACTTTTTTATAGTCCTCATAGTTCTTTTCCAGCAGTTCCGGCGTGTTCAGGCTGTACGGACATTTTTCCATGCACTTTCCGCAGTGCAGGCAGCCCTCGATTTTTTTCATTTCCGCCTGCATCTCCGGTGTCAGCCAGGCCTTTGAAGGCGCTCTGCGCAGCATCAGGGACATGCGGGCACACTGGTTGATCATGATACCGGCCGGACAGGGCATACAGTATCCGCAGCCGCGGCAGAATTCACCGGACAGATCCATTTTTTCTTTTTCAATAAAAGCCTCTGTTTCCGCAGTCATTTCCGGTGTCTCATCCATATAAGACAGCCATTCTTCCAGTTCCTTCTCCCTCTGCACACCCCAGATAGGCATGACATTATCAAACTGCGAAACGAACGCCATCGCCGCTTTCGAACACGTGATAAGGCCGCCGGCCAGTCCCTTCATGGCAAGAAAGCCGACATTATTTTCAGCACACAGGCGGACAAGGTCGATTTCCTTCTGTCCCGACAGATAACTGAACGGAAACTGCATGGTCTCGTACAGACCGGAATTCACGCAGTCGAAAGCTACTCCTATCTTATGTGCCGTAATACCGATATGACGGATCTTCCCGGCCTCTTTCGCCTCCAGCATGCATTCATACATTCCCGTCCCGTCTCCGGGTGCATAACACTGATCCACACAGTGGAACTGATACACATCGATGTAATCTGTCCTCAGATTTTTCAGGGACTGTTCCAGATGTGCACGAAACTCCTCCGGCGTCTTTGCCTGCGTCTTGGTAGCGATAAAGATTTTGTCTCTCATACCCGCAAACGCCGCGCCCATCTTTTCCTCACTGTCTGAATACGCACGCGCCGTATCAAAAAACCGCATACCGCCCTCATACGCTCTGCGCAGAAGCTTTACGGCATCTGCTTCCGTCACCCTCTGTATGGGCAGTGCTCCGAAACCATTCTGCGGTGCTGTGATCCCTGTGGATCCGAGTGTGATTGTTTTCATATGTCTGTCCTCTTTTGTTTGAAATGCCCTGTTTCCGATACCGTATCTTTCCGGCTTGCATTCTATTCTGAGGGATGATAGAAGGGTTGTCAATGTCACCTTTTCAGCGAAGATTTTCAAACGACAAAAACGGTCTGTTACGCAGGCAGCTGCCATCCCGAACAGACCGTTCTGTTTTCTCTGATTTCTCTTTCTCCCCTCTATGCCACTCCTGCCGGAACGCTGAGCACGCCGGCGCGGCGAAGGAGTTTCTTCATCTGCAGGCCGAGGATCTCCGCCAGCACGATCTTGATAACGG
>CACZSZ010000014.1 GCA_902783945.1 uncultured Lachnospiraceae bacterium | reverse complement strand
GATCCGGAGTCTGCTGCGGTGATCCATGCCAATAATATCCGGCGCGTGATCCGGGCACTTGAGTTTTATGAACAGACCGGCACAACAATTTCCTGTCACAACAGGACGCAGCATATGCGTAGACCCATATGGACTACCGTATATTTTGTGATCACAGATGAGCGGAGCCGGCTGTACGGCAGGATCAATGAACGTGTAGATGAAATGATGCGGAACGGTCTGGAAGAAGAGGTGCGGCGGCTGGCTGCGAGGGGACTGACAGAAGAAAATTCCTCAATGAAAGGGATCGGATATAAGGAGTTTTTCCCCTATTTCCGCGGAGAATATACTCTGGAGAGAGCCGTGGAACTGATCAAACAGAATACCAGACATTATGCCAAAAGACAGCTGACATGGTTCCGGAGAGAACCGGATGCGGTCTGGATCAACAAGAAGGATTTTGCGTATAACGAAGAAGAAATACTGAAGTATATGCTGCAGGAATACCGTTTAAGGACGGAGACAGAAGAACCTGCGGTGGCAGATGTAAATACAATGCAGGGAACAGGAAAACAAATATGACGGATCAAATGTATAAAAAACTGGGCATCAGCGAATCAGTAAGAAATCATGGAGAACGAGTGCTGAAATCACTGGAGGAACGATTCCGGAAAATTGACGAAACAGCAGAGTACAATCAGCTCAAAGTACTGTCTGCCATGCAGGATAATCGTGTGAGTGAAGCCTGTCTGCATCCGTCTACCGGTTATGGCTATAATGATCTCGGAAGAGATACTCTGGAACGGGTATACGCTTCTGTATTTCACACGGAAGATGCTCTGGTCAGACCGCTGATTGCCTGCGGTACGCACGCTCTTGCGGTCGCTTTGTCGGGGAATCTAAGACCGGGAGATGAGCTGCTGTCACCGGTGGGCAAGCCATATGATACGCTGGAAGAAGTGATCGGAATCCGTCCTTCGACCGGTTCTCTTGCCGAGTATGGTGTCACCTACCGGCAGGTGGAGCTTCTGCCTGACGGAAATTTTGATTACGAGGCGATCCGGAGCGCAGTTAATAAAAAAACCCGTATGGTAACGATCCAGCGTTCCAAAGGCTATCAGACGAGGAAAACACTGTCTGTAAAACAGATTGGGGAGCTGATACGGTTTCTCCATGAGATCAATCCGGAACTGATCTGTATGGTAGACAACTGCTACGGAGAATTTGTCGAGGAACTGGAACCGTCAGATGCAGGAGCAGACCTTGTCGTCGGTTCCCTGATCAAAAATCCGGGCGGAGGACTGGCTCCGAGCGGCGGTTATATTGCCGGGAAAAAGAAATATGTGGAAAGAGCTGCATTCCGTCTGACCTCTCCGGGACTGGGAAAAGAAGTGGGTGCCTCTCTTCAGACGAATCCGGCATTCTACCAGGGACTTTTCCTGGCACCGACCGTTACGGCAGCTGCATTGAAAGGAGCCGTATTTGCGGCCAATCTGTTTGAAGGGTACGGATTTGATATTGTTCCTGACGGAAAAGAGTCCCGTCATGATATTATCCAGGCCATCACTTTCGGCTGCCCGGAAGGAGTGATCGCTTTCTGCCGCGGTATACAGGCGGCCGCACCGGTAGACAGTTTTGTCACTCCGGAACCCTGGGCGATGCCTGGGTATGATGCTGATGTGATCATGGCGGCAGGGGCTTTCGTGCAGGGATCTTCCATAGAATTATCTGCTGACGGACCGATCAAGCCTCCGTATTCCGTCTTTTTTCAGGGCGGACTGACATGGCCGCATGCCAAATGCGGGATCCTTATGGCATTTCAGAAGATCGTGGATGCCGGGCTGATCACAGTCTGAACAGGCAGCATACTGCAGTACAGGGCTTATATTGTGACAGTAATATCCGGGAAAGGAATGGCACATATGAACAGAAAAATCGTTGTGATCGGAGGAGGAGCGTCCGGACTGATGGCTGGCATTCAGGCAGCGCGTCGCGGAGCTTCCGTTACCATACTCGAACATAATGAAAAACCCGGAAAAAAACTGCTTGCGACAGGAAACGGAAAATGCAACCTGACTAATCTGAAAATCGACCCGGCTGACTACTGTACGGATTGTCCGGCAACTGTCAGAAAGGTTCTTCAGCAATTCGGACCGGAAGAGACGGTGCAGTGGTTTGAACGGATCGGCCTTCGTATTTTTGACAGGCAGGGATGGGTCTATCCCTGCACAGAACAGGCTGCTTCCGTACTGGACCTGCTTCTGTGGGAAGCGGAAAGATATCATGTGCATTTTAAGAACAAAGAGGAAGTTCTCTCTGTAGAAAACCGTACAGCGGCCATGGGATTTACAGTAAAAACCAAATCGTGGCAGTATGATGCAGATGCTGTCATCCTTGCTAGCGGCAGTCCGGCATCAGCCGTCAGAGGTTCTTCTGATTTTGCCGCCAGATTTGCGTCAGAAAGAAATATACCTTTTGCCGGATTTATACCCGTACTGGTACCGCTGCGGATGGCGGATCCATCACTTGGCGGATGGAACGGCACAAGGGTGCACGCCGCCGCGGCACTTTATATTGACGGTGTGCCGTGCCGGAGTGAACTCGGAGAGATCCAGCTTACATCTTCCGGCATATCAGGTATTCCGGTGTTTCAGCTGAGCCGGTATGCGGCTCCTGCGCTGCAGGCAGATAAGAAAGTAGTACTGACGTTGGATTTTCTCCCGGAAATGAAGGCGGATGAACTGGAAGATTTCTGGATAAACAGGGAACAAAACTACTCTTCGAGAACATACAGTCAGCTGCTGACAGGTATTCTTCCCGACAGACTGATCCCGGTCATTCTGGCTGCTGCCGGGCTTCGTGGATCCATGTGTCCGAGCCTGGCAGACCATGAAGAAAATGGTACCTTGAGCGTGCTGCTGGAGCTTCTCAAAGAATTTCCGGTCAGGATCCGCGGGACATTACCCATGGATCAGGCCCAGGTCTGTTCAGGAGGTATCTGTGTTTCGGCACTTACGGAAACACTCATGTGCCGGAAACATCCGGGAATCTATGCAGCAGGCGAAGCAGTCAATGCCGATGGTCCCTGCGGAGGATATAACCTGCAGTGGGCGTGGTCTTCCGGTTTTGCTGCCGGAAAAGCGGCAGCTGAGGAGGTGTGAGATGCTTCGGGTCACACAGATCAGGCTTCCGGTCGGTCATGAACCGGAGATCCTGCCTGAAAAAATAGCTTCGAAACTGCGGCTGCCCGTCTCGGCACTGCGCAGCTGGTCTGTGGAAAGACGGGCAGTTGACGCAAGAAAAAAGCCGCTGATCACATATGTCTATACTGTGCTGGTATCGGCAGAAAATGAGGAGCGTCTGACAGGAAGAAGGCTTCCTGCCGGAGTTTCTGTATATCATCCTGTACAGTACAGATTTCCATATGAAGCGCCTGACAGTCTCGCGGAACGTCCCGTGATCGTCGGACTTGGACCGGCCGGACTGTTCTGTGCACTTATTCTTGCTGCACACGGCTTCCGTCCTGTCGTTATTGAGAGAGGCGATGACGTTGAAAAAAGAACAAGAAAAGTACGGGAATTCTGGCAGGGAGGAGAGCTTGATCCGGACTCAAACGTGCAGTTCGGTGAGGGAGGTGCAGGGACTTTTTCTGACGGAAAACTGTACACGGGCGTACATGATCCGGAAGGTCGGAACCGGGAAGTGATGCGGCTGTTTATAGAAGCAGGCGCACCGGAATCAATACTTTTTGATGCTCATGCACATATCGGGACCGACCGGCTGAAACTGATCGTCCGCAATCTGCGGGACAAAATTGAATGTCTCGGCGGCGAAGTGCATTTCCGGACAAAAGCCGTTTCACTGCAGACGGCAGGAGGTGCCGTTACAGGGGTTGTCACAGAAGACGGTACCGTATTTGAAAGTACAGCCGTTATACTGGCGATCGGCCATTCTGCCAGAGATACGTTCCGGATGCTGCATGATAAAGGAATTCCGATGGAAACAAAACCCTTTGCCGTCGGTGTGCGAGTGCAGCACGATCAGGAAATGATCACACAGGCGCAGTACGGACAAGGAGCACCGGCGGAACTCGGGGCTGCAGCCTATAAACTGCATGGCCGCACAAAAGCAGGAAGACCTGTGTATTCGTTTTGTATGTGTCCCGGAGGTTATATTGTCAACGCCGCCTCAGGACCGGGCCAGACTGTGGTGAACGGTATGAGTGATCAGGCGCGTGACAGCGGTTATGCAAACAGTGCGATCGTTGCAGCAGTACGTCCGGAGGAGTGCGGAGCATTTCTGAAAGAACACGATGACCCGCTTTTCGCGGGGATGTATTTTCAGGAGATGCTTGAAAGAGCTGCATGGCTGACTGCCGGCGGATGTATACCGGTTCAGCGGTTCGGAGATTTTTGCGACCGGCAGATGAGCAGGGGAGGAAACGGCACGCTCTGCACCAGAGGAAGCTGGCAGTATGCGGATGTCAGAGGTCTGCTCCCGGATTATCTTGCCGGTTCCCTGGAAGAAGGCATCCGGCTTTTTGGCAGGACGCTTCCGGGTTTTGATGACCCGGATGTGCCGTTGGCCGGTGTTGAGACAAGGACTTCGTCTCCCGTTCGTATTCTCAGGGACGGGCATATGGAGAGGGTGGTCCGGGGTCTGTATCCCTGCGGGGAAGGTGCCGGATATGCGGGAGGTATCACATCCGCAGCCATGGACGGGCTGCGGACGGCAGAAGCCGTCGCGCACCGTCTTATGTACAATACTGTCCATTTGTGATACAATGAGATGTCATGTACCCGGATTCCTGTTCGGAAGAGAGTGGAACGGAGGTACATATGAAAAAACAATATACGACAATGATCCGTGATCTTCCGGAGCAGGCAAGACCTTATGAAAGATGCCTGGAACAGGGGCCGGAAGTGCTCTCTGATGTGGAACTGCTTGCGGTTCTGCTGCGTTCCGGAATGCAGGGATGTTCTGCACTGGAACTTGCCGGTAAAGTTCTTACACTGTGTCCTTATGAAGAAGGACTGGGCGGACTTTCCCGCATGACGGTGCCCGATCTGAGACAGCTTCCGGGGATCGGACCGGTAAAAGCAGTACTGATCTGCTGTGTCGGCGAACTGGCAAAACGGATCGCCAGAAGGCAGCATGCGAGAGGACCGCAGTTCCGTGATGCACAGTCGATTGCTGAATACTACATGGAAAACCTGAGGCACTGTGAGCAGGAACACGTATTCGTCATGATGCTGGATACACGAAACAGACTGCTTGGAGAAGAAGAGATCAGCAGAGGAACTGTCAACCAGTCGCTTTTTTCTCCGCGAGAGCTGTTCCTCAAGGCTTTGTCTTTTCATGCCGTGCACGTGATCCTTGTACATAACCACCCGAGCGGAGAGACAGTTCCGAGCTGCGAAGATCTGGAGATTACGAGGAAGACATTTGAGGCCGGCGAACTGATCGGTATTTCTCTGCTCGATCATATCATTGTCGGAGACCAGTGTTACACCAGTCTGCGGAAAGAGCATGCTGAACTGTTCGGCAGATAGTTTTTATACGTATAAAAGGGGACAATGACAGGCATGAACCTGACTCATGTATTCGGGATCGATATGGGTACCGGTTCGGTTAAGATCTATAACCGGAATACGGATACCATAGCAAAAGAAATGAATATGATCGCGGTACGGAATCATGAGAATGTGTTTGCATTCGGGAACGATGCCTATGAGATGTATGAAAAGACCCCGGAAAACATTGAAGTGATCACGCCTATGTCGGAAGGACGCATTCATGACGTACAGATGATGGAAGCGGTCCTTCATCTGGTCATGAGAAAGAACAGCCGTTTTGTCGGATATGCACCGGTACTGTTTTTTTCCGTTCCGCTGGATATGACAGTTCTGGAACGCCGTGCTTACGTATCTATTACAAAAAAAGGACGGTTCCGGCGCAGCCGTATCCTGTTTGTGGAAAAGCCTTTTGCCGATGCCCTTGCGATCGGTATTCCGGTCCGCAGCGCGCAGGGAACAATGATCGTCAATATCGGTGCAGAATGTACAGAGATTTCTCTTCTTGCCGAGGGACGGATCATCCTGAACCGCACGATCGATATCGGCGGAGATAAACTGAATGCAGCGATCATTTCCGGGGTCCGCAGAAAAAGCGGTCTGACGGTCAGCAAACGTACGGCTCACCGGCTGATGCTCACACTGGCCAATCTCGGAAGAGACAAGGGAGAGGGGTGCAAGGCTGCCGGGATAGACACAGACACCGGCCTTCCGCGCGACGGCATCATATCTTCTTATACAGTGTCTTCCTCTGTAAGGGAGGTCATAGAAGAAATTGCTTTTGAGATCCGCAGGGTTCTGGACAGGCTTCCGCCGCAGATCCAGGCAGCACTGCAGAAAGAAGAAATCTGGCTGACAGGCGGCGGCGCGAGAGTTCCCGGAATTTGTGATCATCTCATAAAACTGCTCGGGTATCCTGTCGAAGCGTCAGAATACTATGAATATACTACTATTGAAGGCCTGAAGCAGGTGGCGGACCATACAGAACTGCGAAAGTATGCATT
This sequence comes from uncultured Lachnospiraceae bacterium, assembly GCA_902783945.1. Classification (GTDB taxonomy): domain Bacteria; phylum Bacillota; class Clostridia; order Lachnospirales; family Lachnospiraceae; genus Bilifractor. The sequence goes on along the minus strand of CACZSZ010000014.1, from coordinate 7,428 downwards.
TGCGCCGCTCAGGGGCAATAAGTAATCATTACAATACAGTTAAAGGATCGATACGCTGAACCATGAGAAAAAAACGGGGTTCTTTCCTGAAAAGTAAATATATGCTGTTTATCCTCACTGCGATCTGCATTGCGCTGATCGGTCTTACACTGACAAGTGCACTTCCGATCGATCCAGTCCGCAATACAGTCGGAACGCTGATCATCCCGCTGCAGAACGGTCTGAATCGCGCCGGAAGCTGGATGACCGGACGCCGTTCTACTCAGAAAACTGCCGATGAGCTGCAGCTTGAAAATGACGAGCTGCGCGAAAAAGTGGCAAATCTGCAGGAACAGAATACGATCCTGACGGAAAATACGATCGAGCTGGAAGAACTGCGCGAACTGTACAATGTTGACCGTGAATATGCTTACTATGACAAAGTGGCAGCCGATGTGATCGCCAATGATACCGGGAACTGGTACAATCGTTTTACGATCAACAAAGGTGAAAATGACGGTATCCATACCGACATGAATGTGCTGAGCAGCGGAGGACTGGTCGGCATTGTCACGGAGACAGGGCCGAACTGGGCTACAGTCCGTTCCGTTATTGACGACGGCTGCAGTGTAAGTTCCATGATCCTGGTTACATCTGACAATTGTATTGTTTCCGGTGATATGAGCCTGATGGAGCAGGGAAAACTTGTGCTGACTGATCTGTCGGTGGATGTGAGTGTTTCTGTAGGAGAGAAAGTCGTTACTTCCAACATCAGCGACAAATATCTGCCCGGTATCCTGATCGGGTATGTTGACGAGATCGGTGAAGATCAGAACCATCTGATGCAGACGGGAACCGTACTGCCGGCTGCTGACTTTTCACATCTGGATCACGTACTCGTTATTCTGGAAACAAAGAACACGGGAGGAACGCCATGAGAAAGAATCTGATCATGGCACTGCTGATCATCGGCACGTTCCTGATACAGAGTACTCTGCGGGCTGTCATCCCCGCACAGTATACGATACCGGATCTCATGCTCATCCTCACCTGTTCCATGGGGCTGATGAGAGGGAAAAAATCCGGAATGCTGACAGGCTTTTTCGGCGGACTCCTTTATGATCTGTTTTACGGTCCGCTTTTCGGATTTACAGCACTTTGCTACCTCTATATCGGATATGCGAACGGACATCTGTACAAAGTATTCTTTGATGAAGATATCCGGGTCCCCATGGCAACAGTCGGACTGAGCGAGTTTGTATATAAGCTTGCGGTATTTATTGTAGAATTCGTATTGAACAGCCGGTATCGTTTCGGTGCTTATCTTTCCGGAACGATACTGCCTTCTGTGATCGCATCGATCCTTTTTACGATTCTCATGTACACGGTATACAGACTGATAAACAAGAAAATTGCTGCATATGAAGCGGAGGCCAGACAATCGCCTTGGTTAAGAAGATAGGACATGCCTTTTGGGCTTTTTTCAATAACCGCATACTGATACTGATGATCGTTTTCGGGATCATGTCATCGGTCATGGTATCCCGGATCGCTCAGCTGCAGCTGATCGACGGGAAAAAGTACGCGGATAATTTCACAATAAAGACGACAAAAAACAGAATCCTGAAAAGTTCCCGCGGAAATATATACGATGCCCGCGGAAAGCTTCTGGCGTACAATGAACTGACAAATTCCATCACGATCGCAGACAACGGGACCTATGAAACCGTCCGGGAAAAGAACCTGGCGCTCAACGGCGAGATCTATACGCTGGTCAATATGATCCTTGCACACGGCGACGTGTTATCCACAGATTTTCATATCATTGTCAATGATGACGATGAGTATGTATTTGATACGGACAGTGAAGCGACGATCGACCGTTTCCGGGCGGACGTGTATGGTTATCAGACTGTAGAGGAACTGAAGCCGGAAGAAAAGACCGCCGATCCGGATAAGATCATGTACGATCTTGGCTGCCAGGACCGGTTCGGCCTGTTTTACGAAGAGAATCCGTATACATCTGAAGAACTGAGGAATAACCGGCTTCCGGAAGAATTAACAAAAGAAGAGGCTCTGTATCTCACAAGTATCCGTTATCATCTGGGGCTGATCAGTTTCCAGCGCTATATGTCTGTTACGATCGCAACGGATGTATCTGATGAGACAGTAGCCGCTGTAAAGGAGAATTCCGATATACTGCCGGGCGTGGACGTGACAGAAGATTATATCCGTGTCTACAACAGCTCCGACGCTATGTCCCCGATCCTGGGGTATACGGGCCGTCCTTCCTCCGAAGAACTGGAAGCCCTTCAGGCTGAAGATGACCGTTATTCCAGCCAGTCCGTGATCGGTAAAGCAGGAGTAGAGCAGTCCATGGAACGTTATCTGCAGGGAACAGACGGTTCCGAAGAGGTTACGGTAGATAACCTCGGCCGTGTACTTGCGGAAAACACTGCTTCCATGGTCGAACCGGTACAGGGACAGGATATTTATCTCACGATCGACAGTGAACTGCAGGATGCCTGCTATAAGATCCTTGAGCAGAGAATTGCCGGTATTATCCTGATGTATCTGACTGATGCAAAAAGCGTCAACCTGAAAAACATAGAAGATATTGATACGGTTCCGATCCCCAGTTACGATGTGTATTTTGCACTGATCAATAATGAGATCATCGATACGGAGCATTTTCTTGCCGATGATGCTACAGCGCGTGAAAAAGCAATCCAGGAGAGCTTTGAGGCCCGAAAAAAGGATGTTCTGGCCTGGATCAGCGAACAGCTTATGAATCCGGATGCGCCTGCCTACAATCGTTTTTCTATTGAGCAGAAAATTTACTTTGATTATATTTTTGATAATTTCCTCAGCCTTCAGAACAAGGTTCTGAAGATGGAAGTCATTGATACTGCCGATGAAACATATCAGGCTTATGTATCCGGAGAAAATATCAGTCCGCGAGCTTTTCTGCAGAATCTGGTCAATAAAGACTGGATCGATCTCACGAAGCTGAAAGAGATGGACAGTACTTATCTTACGACCGATGAGATTTTCAATGAGGTAGTAGCCTATCTGAATGAAAACCTGATAGAAGATAAATCTTTCGGAAAACTTGTTTATAAATATATGCTGCTCAATGATATTCTGGATCCCCGTGACCTCTGTATGGTGCTGTACGATCAGGGTATTCTGAAAGGCCATGAAGATTCCGATAACATGTTCCGGTCCGGTGAGACAACTCCGTTTGAATTCATAACGGCAAAAATCCGGAATCTGGAAATCACACCGGCCATGCTGGCTCTGGATCCCTGCAGCGGATCGATCGTCATAACGGATCCTTCGACCGGACATGTGAAAGCCTGTGTGACGTATCCGGGGTATGACAATACCCGTCTTGCGAATAATATGGATACGGAATATTACAATAAAGTCAACAGTGATCTGTCTACTCCGTTCTACAATAAGGCAACACAGCAGATCGTAGCCCCCGGGTCCACTTTCAAACCGGTGACGGCTGCCGCCGCACTGGATACTGGCGTGATCGATCCCTCCACCAAGATAAACTGTACCGGTCTGTTCGGTCCGGGTCTTGTTCCGGAAAGTGATTATGTTGAATGCTGGCTGAAGGGCGGACACTATGAGGAAAATGTCGTCCAGGCTCTCGGTGACTCCTGCAACGTTTTTTTCTGTACCTGCGGATATCTGCTGGGACTGGATGATATGGGCGGATATACGACAAGTAAATCACTTTCAACGATACGGAAGTATGCTCAGCTGTTCGGACTCGATAAAAAATCTGGTGTACAGATTCCTGAAATGGAACCGCAGGTCTCCGACAGTCTGCCGATCCCGTCCGCCATGGGTCAGGGAACTCATCTGTATTCAACTGTACAGCTGGCGCGTTACGTGAATACCATCGCAACAAAGGGACATTGCTATAATCTGTCCATCGTGGAAAAGATTACGGACAGTGCCGGAAATACCGTCAAGCAGTTTGAACCGGAGCAGATCGCTTATGCAGATCTTTCTGACACGACATGGAACAATATTTATGACGGTATGCAGGCATCAGTCGATGAAGAAAACATATGGTCCAATCCGACATACCAGAAGATCCTGGTTCGCGGTAAGACCGGTACGGCGCAGGAATCCAAAACGCGTTCCGACCATGCTCTGACGATCGGCTTTACAAAGATAGTGCCGAAAGAGCAGCGAGGAAAAGAACTCTATGCCAATATGCCGGATTATGACGAGCGCGGTGAGATCGCATATGCGATCCGAATCGGCAACGGTTATACTTCGCGTAATACCAATCTGGTATCCATGGATATGCTGTATTATTATTACGGTATCATGGATGAGTCACAGGTGCTGATCGGACAGGCGGATCCGTCGGAGATGGTCAGACTTGTTCAGGAAGGATAAAAGGAGATACAGTGCTTCGTTTATACAGGCTTCAGGATTACAATTTCAGACTGGTCATATGGCTGTCTCTTCTCAGCCTGATCGGGATCGCGCTGGTAACGGCGGCAGACCCGTCACTCCGTTCAAGACAGATCTTCGGTGTCGTTGTCGGTATGGCGCTTATGATCCTGCTGTCTTTGATCGATTACAGCTGGATCCTGAACTTTTACTGGGTCGCCTATGCGGCCAATGCCATCATGCTCACACTTGTGCTGCTGTTCGGGACATCTTCACACGGAGCAGCCCGCTGGATTGAATTCGGAGGACTGCAGTTTCAGCCGACAGAGACGTCCAAGATCATGCTGATCGTGTTCTTCAGTATGTATTTTATGAAACATCAGGAAAACCTCAGCTCTTTCAAGTCTATCGTACGTTCAATTCTGCTGCTTGCGTTTCCGCTGTTTCTGATATTCCGGCAGCCGGATCTGAAGAATACGATAACGATCACGGCTGTGTTCTGCTGTCTGTATTTTGCGGCGGGAATCTCATATACAAAGATCGGGCTTGTACTGCTTTTGGTCGTGCCCATTGTATTTGGACTATTGTTTCTGATCACGCAGACCGATCTTCCCATTATAGACGATTATCAGAAGGGACGTATCATGACGTTCCTGGAACCGGATAATGATGAGTATTCCGAGGATGCCATGCAGCAGGATAATTCGGTCATGGCCATCGGTTCGGGGCAGCTGAAGGGAAAAGGATTTGACAGCAGCAGAGAGTCCTCTGTGAGCAAAGGTAACTTTATCGCTGAAGTCCAGAATGACTTTATATTTGCTATTGCAGGCGAAAACATGGGATTTCTTGGATGTCTGGCGATCATTGTGCTTCAGTTTCTTGTTGTGTTTGAGTGCCTGTACACAGGCAAGCGTACAAAAGACCTTTCCGGTACACTGGTCTGTACCGGGATCGGTTCGCTGGTAGCAATACAGAGCTTTATCAATATCTGTGTTGCCTGCGGTATTCTGCCGAATACCGGCACGACACTGCCGTTTATCAGTTACGGTCTGACATCACTGGTAAGTATGTTTATCGGTATGGGATTTGTCCTGAATGCCAGCCTGCAGAAAAAGACATTGTACGGAGGTGATTTGCTGCATGAACGAGGATTCACGTTCCCGGCAGATTCAATATAGACGGTTTTCCATATTCCGTTCGTTCCTGCTGATCATCCTGGCGTTTGCGGCAGTATTGTTCCTGATCGTGTTTCTTCACGCAAAAAGGGCAAGCACGTATGCGCTGGATCTTGCCTATGATCTGCATGAACAGAATGGTGCCGAAGATATATCGGAATTTTCACAGCAGACAGCGGAAGGTTTTGCGACGGATCTGGTTGCCGCGGAAGAGGAGACCCCGCAGGAGATCGTTCTGGCACAGGATGATTGCAAAATGCTCCTTTTTAACCTGGAGTCAAAAGATCCTGTCTATTCACACAGGATTTACCAGAAAATCTATCCGGCTTCCCTGGCAAAAATAATGACGGCTATCCTGGCCATTGAGAATGCCGGCATGAATGCAACCGTCACCATGTCAGCAGAAGATTTTGATCTTGATGAAGGAGCCCAGGTCAGTTCTCTTATGCCTGGCGATACAGTGACAATGGACGAACTCTTTCATCTTCTGGTCATCTATTCTTCAAATGATGCGGCCATGGCGATCGCCAGAACGATTGCCGGCAGCACCGATGCCTTTGTGGATATGATGAACAGACGTGCGGCGGAGCTCGGAATGAGCGGCACGCATTTTGTCAATCCTACAGGGCTTCACAATGAAGAAATGTACACGACAGCATATGATGTGTATCTGATGCTCAGACAGGCTTACAGCTATCAGGATTACCTGAATGTTTCACAGATGGCCGAATATACTACCGATGTGATCGGGGCAGACGGAACTACCAGGACGATCTATCATACATCGACAGACCAGTATCTGACGAATGAACAGACTCTTCCGTCTGGGATCCGTATCCTTGCCAGTAAAACGGGCACCACTGACCAGGCCGGTTCCTGTCTGGCACTGGTAATACAGAACGAGTACGGCGTTGCCTATACGGCCATTGTTATGGGGGCCTGGAACAAAACAAATCTGTACACAAATATGACCTCGCTGCTGAACCTGGCAAACGCCTAAATGCGCTTGCCTTTTCATGACAAACAACTTATAATTATTAAAAAGATTATTCCGGTCATGTAAACACGACTTTAACAAGGAGGACACAGCTATGGTTCAACTGATCGTTGGCAAAAAGGGTAAAGGAAAGACAAAATACCTTCTGGAGAAGGTTAATTCCGAGATAAAAGAGGCAGAAGGAAACTTCGTATATCTGGACAAGAGCTCCAAGCACATGTATGAGCTCAACAACAGGATCCGTCTGATCGATGTTTCGGCATTCCCCCTTAAGAACAGCGATGAGTTTGTCGGTTTTGTATGCGGCATTATTTCACAGGATCACGATCTTGAAAAGATGTTCCTGGACAGTTTTATCAAATTATCACATCTGGACGATGATCCTGAAAAGATGTATGACTGCATCCAGCAGCTGAAAGAAATCAGCAGGAATTTCAATGTGGATTTTATTCTCAGTGTTTCGCTTGACAAAGAGGAACTGAGCAGCGATCTGTATGAGGATATTCTGATCTCACTTTGAAAGAATAACGGCATTGTATAGGGAGCACCCTTGCGGTGCTCCCTATTTTTAAAGGAAACGGGGAGATATACATTGAGGGAACGGAGACGTTTCAATCCCAATATCGGTACCGTGATCTTCGGTGCACTTTTTATATATCTGATCGTAATGATCGTTGTCTATCTGCTGACAGATCATGTCTCTTCTTATATGGTCACTTCAGGCGCACTGTCCGGCAATGATACGTATACGGCACTTGCACTCCGGCAGGAGCAGATCGTCCTGTCACCCGGAAACGGCTACGTGAATTATTATATTCTGGACAGTGCCAAAGCAGGGAAAGATTCTGTAGTTTG
>CACZSZ010000013.1 GCA_902783945.1 uncultured Lachnospiraceae bacterium | reverse complement strand
GGGAAGAGGCTTTGCAAAACAGCTTGTGCGATATGCCATAGATATGGCAGCAGATGCAGGGATGAAAGCGGTGAGGCTGGATGTCCTGAAAGGAAATCTTCCGGCAAATCGTCTGTATGAATCCTTCGGCTTTTCCTATGTTGAGACAATGACAATGTTTTATGAAGATACAGGATGGATGGAATTTGATCTGTATGAACTGAAACTGCCTGAAAAGGCATGATGAAAACTTGTTTTCCGGAAATGATAGTTAAAAAATCGGAATGAGGAGAGAAATACGGATGGACGCATTGACAATTAAAGAAGCCAAAAGACTGAATGATACCATGGTGACGGAGGAACATCTGATTCTCCATGCGGCGAACGTCGCCGCCTGTATGGGAGCGATGGCGGAGCATTTCGGTGCCGACAAAGAGCATTGGGAGGCGGTCGGATATCTGCATGACTATGACTATGAAAAATATCCGGAAGAGCATCTGGCACATACGGAGGCACCTCTCCGTGAGGCGGGAGTTCCGGAAGACGATATACGGGCGATACTCAGTCATGGATACGGGATCTGTTCAGATGTGGAACCCATTACAGAAATGGAAAAAAGCCTTTTTACCGTGGATGAGCTAAGCGGTATCATCCAGGCCGCGGCAAGGATGCGGCCGAATGGCATTACAGATATGGCAGTAAAGAGCTTTATGAAAAAATGGAAAGATAAGCGCTTTGCAGCCGGCTGTGACCGGGATCTGATCCTGCGCGGCTGTGAAATGCTGAACATGGATATTCGTGACGTCGCGGAAATCTGTATCCGGGGCATGCAGGAACATGCTGACGAACTGGGGCTCGGACAGCCGGCTCAGTAAGGAGGCGTGGCAAATGGTCTGCGAGGATAAACAGAATGCGTAAGAAAGAAATATCCGTGAATGAGATAAAGCTGATCAGGATCGGTCAGACAGAGGATGCCGGTGCCGGAACAGGGTGTACGGTATTTGTTTGTGAACGCGGCATGCGGGCAGGACTGGATGTACGGGGCGGAGGTCCCGCTTCACGTGAAAGTGAACTGCTGAAGCCTCTTGCGGCAGCGCAGGAAATTCATGCGATCGTACTGGCCGGCGGCAGTGCCTTTGGCCTTGGAACGGCAAACGGAGTGATGAAGTGCCTGGAAGAGCGCGGAATAGGATTTGATGTCGGGGTTACAAAGGTACCGCTCGTTGTTCAGTCGGATCTGTTTGACCTGACGGTCGGCAGCCCTTTTGTCCGGCCTGATGAGGCGATGGGATATAAAGCAGCTGAAATGGCTCTGGACGCGCCCAATTACCGTGACGGGAATTTCGGGGCCGGATGCGGAGCTACAGTGGGTAAGATCGCCGGCATGGACACCTGTATGAAATCCGGGATCGGAAGTTACGCGGTACAGCTGGGAGATCTGCAGATCGGAGCCGTTGTGGCAGTGAATGCGCTGGGAGATATTTTTGAATGGCGGACAGGAAAACAGATTGCCGGTCTGCTCACGGAAGATAAGACCGGAATGCGGAGTACTTCCGAATACTTCGGAACGATGGAACGGATTGCGGACAATAAGTTTACCGGCAATACAACACTCGGTGTGGTTATGACAAATGCAGATTTTTCCAAGCCGCAGTTGTGTAAGATTGCCGGCATGGCTCACGACGGCTATGCGCGGTCGATCCGTCCCGTTCACACGTCTGTCGACGGAGACAGTATCTATGCCGTTTCGGCGGGCAGCGTCCGGGCCGACCAGGATATGGTGGGCATGCTCGCGGCAGAAGTTGTAAGCGAAGCGATCACGCGGGCTGTAATGTGTGCGGAAAGTGCCTATGGGTTCCCGGCGGCACGGTCAATGGCGGACTCCGAAATCTGATCATCCGGGGGAAATCCGGCAAAATAAGGCTGAATTTGAATGAAAGCGCTGTTCATGTTACAATTAATGTAACTGTGCAGCGCAGTTTTGAGTTATGTGAACAAGAATGGTTTGCGGAAATAATACGGATTGTTTCAGTCCGTTAGAGAAACCGGGAAAGAGGAAGTCGAATGGCGTTACTTGCCAGAATTATCGGGAATATTGTAATCTTCACATTTCTGGCCGGACTGGTGATCGTATGCTGCGAGATGATCTGGTACAGGATGCCCGAAAGAGGAAGAAAAAGATATTCGGGGAACAATGCTCAGAAGCGTGTTGTGATCATTACCGGTGCGACGAGCGGGCTTGGCCGTGAGTATGCCTATCTTGCAGACATACGTCTGAAGGGGATCGATGAGATCTGGCTGGTTGCCAGACGTGCGGATAAGCTGCAGGAAACGGCAGTCCGTATGCGCCATGTGGTAAAATGTCTTTCCTATGATCTGACGCGCACGTCATCGGTCATGGAACTGACACGTCTTATACAGAGGAAAGATATCAGGATAAGGTATCTGATCAATTGTGCCGGAACTGCCAAGATGGGAACGACAAAATCGATCACCATATCAGACCAGACAGACATGACGGCTTTGAACTGTACGGCAGCTGTCCGGCTCACGGATGCCTGCCTGCCCTATATGAAAAGCGGGGATCATATCGTCAATGTGTGTTCCACAGCGGCTTTTCAGCCTATGCAGCGGCTGAATGTATACGCTTCCACAAAAGCATATATGCTTCGTTATACAAGAGCACTCCGGATGGAACTGCTTCCCGAGAAAATCGTGGTAACAGCGGTCTGTCCATATTGGATCAAGGATACAGAGTTTATTGAAAAGGCAGAGGAAGCGGGCAGTGCTTCTGTGCATTCCTATCCGCTGGCGTCTAAAGTAGCTTCCGTTGCTGCGGTTTCGATGATCGGGATCCGGATGGGCCTTCCGGTTGTCACGCCGGGTATCGTCTGCACCATACACAGGATCTTTTCCGGCCTGCTGCCGGATACTGTCCTGCAGTATATATGGGAACTGCTCCGGAGGATCTGAAAGATCCGGGAATACGTCAAGTAAAATGACTTGACATGCAGCCCGACTTCGTGTATTATTTCAAAATATGCGGAGGAAAACAAGTGGAAGATTTTGTTGAAAGATCTCTGCTGTTTGATTTCTACGGTGAGCTGCTGACGGAGCGTCAGAGAAAGATATACTCGGCAATCGTTTTCGAAGATTATTCGGTTTCCGAGATCGCCAGAGAAGAGGGGATCAGCCGGCAGGGAGTGCACGATCTGAGAAAGCGGTGTGACCGCATTCTTGAAGAATACGAAGAACGTCTGCATCTTGTAGAACGTTTTGTGCATATCCGGGAGCAGATCAAGAAAATCAGAAGTCTGACATCAGACAGTGCCGGAGATTCCCTTCGTGAAATAGATCGGATCGCAGCGTCGATCCTGGAGGAATTATAGAATATGGCATTTGAGAGCCTCACAGATAAACTGCAGGAAGTCTTTAAAAACCTGCGCAGCAAGGGCAGACTTACGGAAGCTGACGTCAAAGCCGCCCTGAAGGAAGTAAAAATGGCGCTGCTGGAGGCGGACGTCAATTTCAAGGTCGTCCGGCAGTTTACCAAAAAGGCCGAAGAACAGGCAATCGGTCAGGATGTTATGAACGGGCTCAATCCCGGACAGATGGTCGTGAAGATCGTTCACGACGAACTGGTATCCCTGATGGGATCCGAGATGACAGAAATCCCGTTTCGTCCATCCAATGAGCTCACGATCCTGATGCTGATCGGACTGCAGGGCGCAGGTAAGACGACGACGGCTGCCAAGCTGGCGGGACAGTTCAAGGCAAAAGGGAAAAAGCCGCTTCTGGCTGCCTGTGATGTATATCGTCCCGGTGCCGTAAAACAGCTGCAGGTCAATGGTGAAAAGCAGGGAGTTGAAGTATTCACGATCGAGAACAGTAAGAGGCCTGTAGAGATCGCCAAGGCTGCTGTAGTTCACGCGAAGGAGACAGGCGCCAACGTCCTGCTGATCGATACGGCCGGACGTCTGCAGATCGATGAAGCCATGATGGACGAGCTCGTTGCGATCCGGGAAGCTGTTCCCGTCGATGCATCCCTGCTTGTTGTAGATGCCATGACCGGTCAGGAAGCCGTCAACGTGGCAAAAGCCTTTGAAGAAAAAGTCGGGATCACCGGCGTGATCCTCACCAAACTGGACGGAGATACCCGCGGCGGTGCGGCGCTTTCCATCAAGGCGATCTGCGGAAAACCGATCCTGTATATCGGGATGGGCGAAAAGCTGTCCGATCTGGAGCCTTTCCATCCGGACCGCATGGCTTCGCGGATCCTGGGAATGGGAGATGTCCTGAGTCTGATAGAAAAGGCTCAGGCAAATATAGACGAAGAAAAAGCACGTGAAATGGAGCAGAGGGTGCGCAAAGCCCAGTTCACGTTCGACGATTATATAAGCAGTATGGAACAAATGCGCAAAATGGGCGGCATCGGAAGCATCCTCGGGATGATGCCGGGTCTTGGAAGCAAAACAAAAGACCTGGAGGATATGATCGACGAAAAAGATCTTGCGCGAAAAGAAGCCATCATACATTCCATGACACCGGCGGAGAGAGCCAATCCTGATCTCCTTAATCCTTCGCGAAAACTGCGTATCGCAAAAGGATCCGGCGTGGATCTTCAGGAGGTAAACCGTTTTGTCAAGCAGTTCGAACAGACCCGCAAGATGATGAAACAGATACCCGGTATGATGAAAGGCCGCAGAGGCCGCAAAGCATTCGGAGGTTTCAATTTTCCGTTCTGAACGGGGAGTTGTCTCAAAAGGAAGATATCGCAATATCTTCTAAACTATACATATTTTATACGGAGGAAAAGAACATGGCAGTTAAAATTCGTCTGAAAAGAATGGGAAAGAAGAAAGCACCTTTTTATCGTATCGTCGTAGCAGACGCAAACTCTCCGCGCGACGGCAGATTTATTGAAGAGATCGGAACATATGATCCGAATCAGGATCCCAGCGTTTTCAAAGTAGATGAAGAAGCAGCAAAAAAATGGCTGCACAACGGTGCGCAGCCGACAGCTGTCGTCGGAAAAATCTTTAAGCTGGCTGGTATCGAAAAGTAATATCCGGAGGTGAAAAATGAAAGAGTTGGTCGAGGTCATCGCCAAAGCTCTTGTCGAACATCCGGATGAAGTCAGCGTAACTGAAAGAGAGAGCGGCAGAGACCTGATCGTAGAGCTTCGGGTCGCGCCTTCAGACATGGGAAAAGTCATTGGCAGACAGGGGCGTATTGCCAAGGCCATACGCGCTGTCGTAAAAGCTGCCTCGTCAGGAATTGACAAGAAAGTTTCTGTAGATATTTTGGATTGAACCGGCAGGGATCTGTGCATAAAGAGCGCAGGTCCCTGGTTGTGTCCGGGGATATGGATAATATAGGCGTCTAAATACCTGACAGACAATGCGGCACAGGGACACAAAGGAGTCACAGGGAGTAAATACGAATGGAAAAGTTTTTTCACGTGGGAACGATCACGTCGCCGCACGGGGTAAGGGGAGACGTAAAGGTGTATCCCACCACGGACGATCCGGAACGTTTTCTGGATCTGGATAAAGTGATCCTCAGAAAAAACGGCAGAGAGACAGGTCAGGAAATACGGAGGATCAGCAATGTCCGTTTTATAAAAAACCTGGTCATTCTGCATCTGGAAGGTGTTCCTGACCGCAACACGGCGGAATTGTACAGAAAGTGGGAGCTGTACGTCCCGCGCGAGGATGCTGTACCGCTCACTGAGGATGAATACTATATTGCGGATCTGGTCGGGATGAAAGTGTACAGAGAAGAAGGCTTTCTGGGTACACTCCGGGAAGTGATGCAGACAGGCGCAAATGATGTATATGTCGTGGATTCTACCGAATGGGGTGAAGTGTTGATTCCGGCTATTAAAGCGTGTATCATGAAAGTCGATCCGGCAGGAGGCAGAATGGATGTGCATTTACTGCCCGGTCTTATCGATGAAAGGAAGGAAAAGAAATGAAACAGTGTGTCTTTTGCGGTGCCGAGCTGGAGGATGATGCCAGAGCCTGCAATAATTGCGGGCGGCCTGTCCCGGATATGCCGGAAAAAGAGCCGGAAAAAGAGCCGGAAAAACAAAAGACGGAAGAGTATAAAGCGCCGGAAGATCCGGAGGATGTGCAGACACCGCCGGAGCAGCCGCAGCAGGATCAGTGGGCACAGCAGAGTGTACAGGACCGGAATGGGCAGATGCAGCAGCAGAGTCCATGGGATCAGCAGGGACAGCAGGGTTCCTGGAACCCCTGGGGACAGACTCCGCAGAATCCCCCGCAGAATTCCTGGAACCAGCCGCAGCAGATACCTCCCCAGAATCAGTGGAACCAGCCGCAGGTACCTCCGCAGGATCCGTGGGGCCGGCCGCAGCAGAACACCCCATGGGGACAGCAGAACAATAATGCGCCGTATCAGGGATATCAGAATCAGCCAAATGGGTTTCTGCGATACAATAAATTTGCAATATGGGCACTTGCCCTGGGAGCGCTGGCATATTTCCTGAATCTGTTTTTCTGTGTCGCTTCAGTTGCTGCAATAATTCTCGGCGTCATAGGATGGATGCAGATCAGCAAGAATCCCACAGTGTTTAAGGGCAAATGGATGGCTATCCTGGGAGTGGTCCTGGGTGTTGTGTTTCTGATCGTATATATTCAGGCATACCGGATGGCATTTCAGATACTGCAGGATCCGGAGTCTATGAAGTGGATGCAGCAGTATCTCAAAGAGATCGGTGCGGGGTCCAGATGAAATTTACAGTTCTGACATTATTTCCGGATCTGATCCGGACAGCGGTCCATACCAGTATAACAGGGCGCGCCATAGAACGTGGCGTGCTTTCTGTCGATACGGTAAATATCCGGGATTTTTCAATCCACGGAACAAAACGGGTAGATGATTATCCTTACGGAGGCGGAGCCGGCATGGTCATGGAGGCAGAGCCGGTGTGGCAGGCAGTAAACGCTGCGAAAGCCCGTCTGGATCATACACCCAGGGTCATTTATCTGACACCGCAGGCAAAGGTACTGACACAGACGCAGGTGGAAGCTTTTGCCAGAGAAGAAGAGCTGATCCTTCTCTGCGGACATTATGAAGGGATCGATGAGCGCGTTCTGGAAGAAACTGTGACAGATTATGTTTCTATCGGGGATTATGTATTGACCGGAGGGGAATTGGCGGCAGCCGTTTTTATCGATGCTGTATCACGATTCGTACCGGGCGTGCTGCATAACGAGGAATCGTCCCAGTTTGAGTCACTGCAGGATAACCTTCTGGAATATCCGCATTATACAAGACCGGAAGTCTGGCACGGGCGCGCCGTACCGAAAGTTCTTCTTTCGGGGGATCATGGAAAGGTGGAAGCCTGGCGCTATGAACAGTCTCTGAAAAGAACCGCGGAACGCAGACCGGATCTGCTTGAGAAGAACTGCCGTGTGCAGGGAATCTGGTTTGGAGAGGAACGTTTCGGAGAACTGGCCGAAAAACTAACTTTTGAGGTCAGCCGGTACGGTGTAGTTTCTGATTACAGAAGAAGGAAACTGCAGAAGCAGTCCCGCATACTGAACAGCCGTGATCTTGTTCTGTGCTTCCTGCCCCCCGATACGGACACAGACCTTCCGCTGGAGGAGCGTTTCCGTAATCTGCGCGGAAATAACGCGGCAGCCATCCTCATAAAAGCGGAATGTGACAGTGATTCTGAAGCAGAACGCTCATTTTTTCGGGAACGGGGATTTCATATTATTGGTGAATATAATATGACGCCGGGAGCAGATGAAGACACCATTGCGGAAACGGCACTGCACATAAGAGAAAAAGCCTTGCAATTATAATTCACATGTTGTATAATTTCATGGTCTGTGAAAAGACGAATGATGGTCCGCTGTCACGTTTATCGGTGATAAGAACATCCAGTATAAAATCAATAAGGAGAGATAATCATGAACGAGATCATCAGAAAGATCGAAGAAGAGCAGTTAAAACAGGAAGTTCCGAAATTCCGTGTCGGCGACACCGTCAAGGTCTACGGAAAGATCAAAGAAGGCAACCGCGAAAGAATTCAGATTTTTGAAGGCGTCGTCATGAAACGCCAGGGCGGCAGCAACCGTGAGACATTTACTGTCCGCAAGACATCCAATGGGATCGGAGTCGAAAAGACATGGCCGCTTCATTCCCCGAATGTGGAAAAAATCGAAGTAGTACGCCGCGGTAAAGTGCGCCGTGCGAAACTGAATTATCTGCGTGGACGTGTCGGCAAGGCTGCCAAGGTCAAAGCCGCTGCAGTGAAATAAGTATGGCAAAGAAAAGAGTAAAGGAGCGGCCGGATCGATCGCTCCTTTTTCGTATTTTAATATGGTTTCTGGAAATCCTGCTTGTCGTGCTGATCGCTTATGGGATGTCACGGCTTTTTTTTCGTACGGTTACGATGCAGGAAAATTCGATGGAACCGACAGTCTCTGTCGGGGATACACTGCTTCTTGACAAGGCGGCTTACAGACTCCATTCTGTCAGGCGCGGAGACATCATTGCCTACCGCAATACAGACAATGTAAACGAGGTGCTGCATGTGAAGCGTGTTGTTGGACTTCCCGGTGAGACGATCCAGATCGTAAACGGGCAGATTATGATCGACGGGGAAACGTACAGAGAAGGACGTAATTTACCGGCGATCATCGATGCCGGTATTGCGTCTGAACCGGTGACTCTGGCGGACGACGAATACTTTGTACTCGGAGATAACCGGAACGGGAGCCAGGACAGCCGGTACACTTCTGTAGGAAATGTCCGGAACAAGCGTGTCGCAGGTAAAGTCTGGTTCCGTATCAGACCGATCCGACGGCTGGGAAGTGTGTAGATATGGATATTCAGTGGTATCCGGGGCACATGACAAAAGCCCGCCGGGAAATGCAGGAGAACCTGAAACTGGTAGATCTTATCATCGAACTTATCGATGCGCGTGTACCGTATTCCGGCCGCAATCCTGATATTCAGAATATGGGAGTACAGAAATCGCGGCTTCTGATCCTGAATAAGGCAGATCTTGCCGATCCGGAAAAAAATGCGGAATGGAGTGCTTTTTACCGTGATCAGGGATATGAGGTTCTTGCGCTGGACTCCAGAGAACGCAGTATCAGGAAGCAGGTCCTTACCCGGATCCGCACAGCCTGTGCACAGAAACTGGAGAGGGACAGGCGCCGCGGGATCCGAAACAGTTCGATCCGGGCTATGGTTGCCGGTATTCCCAACGTGGGTAAATCCACGTTTATCAATTCTCTGGCGGGACGTGCTTCTGCCAAAACCGGGAATAAGCCCGGAGTAACACGGGGACAGCAATGGATCCATCTTGGAGACGGTATTGATCTGTTGGATACGCCGGGTATCCTCTGGCCCCGCTTCGATGATCCGCAGGCGGGTCTGCGCCTTGCGTGGATCGGATCTGTTAGAGAAGAGATCCTGCAGACCGAAGAGCTTGCTCTTCAGCTGCTGACATATCTCAGAGAAGCTTATCCGCAGGCAGTGTCCGGGCGGTACGGTGTGGATGAAATGCTGAATGCGCCGGAGGTTCTGGCTGCGATCGCGGCGGCGCGGGGCTGTCTGCGTACCGGCGGAGAACCGGATACGGAAAAGGCGGCAGGGCTGATTCTTGATGAATTCCGGCATGCCGTACTCGGCCGCATATCATTGGAGAGTCCGGCATAAAGGCAGACTGTATATCCCTGTCCTCAACATAATACCTGGGTGACGGGGGTGTGTCATCCGGAGGAGCATGATACATGACAAAGAAGGAAGAGGCAGAAGCCAGGCGGGCGGAGAAACTCAGGATCGAGCAGGAACGGGTAGAAGCACTGTGCGAGTTTGAGAAAAAATACAGTGACTGTGACTGCATCTGTGGGATCGATGAAGTTGGACGAGGTCCGCTTGCCGGACCTGTGATGACTGCCGCCGTGATCCTTCCGAAGGATTGCCGGATCCTCTACATCAACGATTCCAAAAAGTTATCTGAAAAGAGAAGAGAAGAACTGTATGCCGAGATCATGGAAAAGGCTGTCGCGGTAGGGATCGGTTATGCCTCTCATGAAAGGATTGATGAGATCAATATTCTGCAGGCAACTTATGAAGCCATGAGAATGGCGGTATCCAGGCTGAACGTACAGCCGGATCTGCTTCTTGTCGATGCCGTACACATCCCGGATATCAGCTGCCGGCAGGTTTCAATCATTAAAGGCGATGCACGCAGCCAGAGCATTGCGGCAGCCAGTATAGTCGCCAAGGTAACGAGAGATCATCTGATGACGGCATTTGATGCCTGTTTTCCCGAATATGGATTTGCTTCCAACAAGGGATACGGTACCGCCGCACACATCCAGGCCCTGAAAACTACAGGGCCGTCGCCGATCCACAGGCGGACATTTATCCAGAAATTCATCTGAAAGCGTATATACTTTTCAATTCATCTGAAAGTGTATACATGATAGGAATATGTCTCGGAAGACCAGAAAAGGAGATGAGACTGTGAATAAGCGCGCTCTTGGTGCACGGTTTGAGGCACTGGCGGCGGAGTGGCTGGAAAAGCGGGGATTCAGGATCCTGGCAAGAAATTTCCGCAGCCGGTCCGGAGAGATCGACCTCGTTGCACTGGATGAAAGAGAGGAGAGGCCGGTTCTTGTCTTTGTCGAGGTCAAGTACAGAAATACGGTCTCCTCAGGATATGCGGAAGAAGCAGTCGGACTGAAAAAGCAGGCATCCATCCGCAGGACTGCAGATTTTTACAGGGTGCGGTACGGTGTCCGTGATTCCATGCCCTGTCGATTTGATGTGGTGGCCTTCCAGAACGGCAGACTGCGGCACATTGAAAATGCTTTTTGAGAGTTTATCATTTTATGTATGAATGATGTACTGGTACATGGGACTATACACTGAATTCAAACAGAGCACGTATTTCATCTTCATGTGCATGTACCTGTCCCTGTATCATCGGCGGACGGCCGCCGCCGCGGGCCTGCAGGGTATCTTTTAGGAGTTTCTGCATACTGAGCACATCGGAATGGCTTCCTATTACATAGCGATAGCCTGAATCATCATTCCCATTGAAGATGCCGCAGACACCGGAATGCCTGTCCATAAGATAGTTGACTGCACTGCGGAGCACTGGTTCCTCCAGCCCTTCAGAGAACAGACATACCTGCTGCTGCGATGCAGGCACTGCCGCTGCTTCTTTCATAAGAAGTGCAAGTCTTGCTTCTGACAGCAGGTGTTTTGTCTCCGAGAGATCGGCCCGCAGCTTCTCGAGGCGCGCCGGTACCTGGTCGGACGAAGTAGACAGGGAGCGGGCTGTTTCCGTAAGAATTGCGTTTTCGCGTGTCAGATAATGAAATGCGCGTTCACCGGCGAGCATGTGAATGCGGACACCGCCCCGATGACTTTGCACAGAAAGGATACGGAAGACTCCGATTTCCCCTGTTCTGGCTACATGCGGGGCGCAGCATGCGCAGATATCACTGCCGGGGAAAATGACGAGCCGTACCTGTCCATCAATATCCATTTTGCTTCGGTAGGAATATTCGTTTAATTCTTCCTTTGTTGGAAATATCTGACGGCTTTCAGTATTATTCCAGATTATGCGATTTACTTCGAGTTCAAGTTCCGCTGCTTCTTCTGCGCTGACAGATCCGGAGTAATCCATGGTCACTTCTGTATCGCTCAGGTGAAATCCCACATTTGTGAGCCCGAGGCGGGACCAGACAAGGCCGGAAAAAAGATGCTCTGCAGAGTGCTGCTGCATATTGGAAAAACGATGCTGGAAATCCAGACAGCCGTGTACCTGTGTACCGGGAACGATCGGAGTATCTGTCACATGCGTGATGATGCCGTTCCGGATCTGTACATCCAGCACCTGCAGTGTCGTTCCGGCGGCCGTAAGACTGCCGCGGTCGGGGCTCTGTCCGCCTTCTTCCGGGAAGAAGGCGGTTCTGTCCAGTACGATTCCGTAACGTGACGGATCCGCATCCGTACCGGAGCCGGAGATGTGTTCACAAGTCAGAACACTGGCCTCAAATTCCCTCATATAGGCATCGTCATAATAGAGTTTTTCTGTTCCGAGTCCGATTGCTGAAGTCTGAGTTTTGGTATTGGTATGGTCGTGCGGCATGGCTTATATTCCCTTTCAAGGTCAGGTTCCGGGCTGATCCCGGAACGGTTCCCGGAGTGATCCGTATTGCGTTCCGCAGTATATTATACAGGCAGAATAAGGATTTGACGATATGGTTTTTGTCCCTGTAAAGATACAGGGATCCGGGCATGTCATGTTGACACTTGCGTATTCCGTTTGCTATGATAAGCGTGACTTATAGGATGCTGCAACAATGGTTAATCAATCAGGAGGGAAAAATGTCTTCTTCCAACAATCTGGCGCATGCTTATCCGATCGCTCCGCTGAAGATCATTGCGCTGCCGGGCTGTGAACATATGGCAGCTGCAGTAAACAGGTATCTTCTGCAGTTCCGAAAGGAACTGATGGCGGAAAACCCGGCGAAAAAAAATTTCTATGCCTATGACATGGATAATTATATTTTGGAATGTGAATGTCCGCGTTTCGGAAGCGGTGAGGCCAAGGGGCTGATCAAAGAATCCGTACGCGGACTCGATCTGTTCCTGCTTGTCGATGTATGTAATTACAGTGTTACATTCCGGGAATTCGGCTACACCAATCATATGTCGCCGGATGACCATTACCAGAATCTCAAGAGGATCATTGCCGCTGTCAACGGAAAAGCGCACCGAATCAATGTGATCATGCCTTTCCTCTATGAGGGACGGCAGCATAAACGCGCAAACCGGGAATCGCTGGACTGCTCCATGGCGCTGCAGGAACTCAGTTCCATGGGTGTCAACAATATTATTACATTTGATGCACATGATCCGCGTGTCATGAATGCGATTCCTCTGCATGGGTTTGATAATTTCTTCCCGACCTATCAGTTCCTGAAAGCGCTGCTGCGCTCGGAACCGGATCTGCAGATCAACAATGATCATCTGATGGTCATCAGTCCCGATGAGGGAGCCATGTCGCGTGCCGTGTACTTTTCCAATGTACTCGGAGTGGATATGGGCATGTTCTATAAGCGGCGTGATTATTCTGTGATCGTAAACGGTAAGAATCCGATCGTCGAACATGAATTCCTCGGCGCTTCCGTCAAAGGAAAAGACTGCGTAGTCATCGATGATATGATCTCATCCGGAGGCAGTATGCTGGATGTTGCGACCCAGCTCAAGGGGCGGGGAGCGAGAAACGTCTTTGTCTGTACAACGTTCGGACTGTTTACCGACGGTCTTGAGACATTTGACAAATACTATAAGGACGGGATCATCCGCAAGATCATCACGACCAATCTTGTGTATCAGAATCCGGAGCTTCTAACGCGTGAATGGTATGCGACTGCCAAGATGGAAAAATATCTGGCAAGCATCATTGACACAATGAATCATGATGTTTCGATCCAGTATATTTATGACAACACCATCAAAATCCAGAAGCTGCTGAAAGCGCACCGGTGATATCGGAACGCATATGAGTAAACAGATCATCCGGGAAATCCTGCCCGGCAGCATCGCGGAGGAAATGAATATAGAAGCCGGTGATGAACTGCTGAGCATTGACGGTCAGCCGGTTCTTGATGTCTTTGATTACCGGTTTCTGCTCCGGGAAGAATATATCGAAGTCCTGATCCGGAAGAAAGAAAGCCGTGAGGAGTGGCTTCTGGAAATCGAGAAAGATGAAGAAGAAGATCTTGGCGTCGTTTTTGAGTCTGATCTGATGGACAGTTACCATTCCTGCAGAAATAAATGCATCTTCTGTTTTATAGACCAGAATCCGCCGGGCATGCGTGAGACGCTCTACTTTAAAGATGATGATGCCCGGCTTTCCTTTTTGCAGGGAAACTATGTAACTCTGACTAATATGAAGGAAGAGGATATTGAACGGATCATCCGCTATCGCATGGAGCCGGTCAATATCTCTTTTCATACAACGGACCCGGAATTGCGCTGTATGATGCTGCACAACCGTTTTGCCGGGGAAAGTCTTTCTCATGTCCGGAAACTGGCTGATGCCGGTCTTGAAATGAACGGTCAGATCGTTCTCTGCAAAGGCATCAATGACGGTGAGCAGCTGGACCGCACGATCCGGGATTTAACTTCGTATCTGCCGGCTCTGCGCAGTGTATCGGTCGTTCCGGTGGGGCTGACAAAATATCGCGACGGACTATTTCCACTGGAACCGTTCGACAAAGAAGATGCCAGACAGCTGCTGGAACAGATCCGGAAATGGCAGGAAAAACTGTATCCGGTATGGGGCCTTCATTTCGTGCATGCGTCTGATGAGTGGTATCTTACGGCG
>CACZSZ010000012.1 GCA_902783945.1 uncultured Lachnospiraceae bacterium | reverse complement strand
GGTGAAGACAGTGAGAGAAGGAATTCATCCGGAATACCAGCAGGCTACAGTTACCTGTAACTGCGGCAATACATTTACCGTTGGCTCAACAAAAAAAGAGATCCATGTGGAAATCTGCTCCAAATGCCATCCGTTCTATACGGGTCAGCAGAAAACCGCACAGGCCCGCGGACGTATTGAAAAGTTCAACAAAAAATACGGCATGTAATTATTTTGCAAAAACACAGAGGATCGGGAGTTGTCCCGGTCCTTTTCTTTTTGTGTCAGAGGTTATAGTGTTTTCTGATACGACCGGTGAGCCCGAAGGTCCGGTGAACAGGTTGCCTCTTTTATACGATGGCATATCTATGGTATAATAAGAAATCAGAGTCAAAAAACAGGTAGAAGATTATGAAAAAGAATTCGAGAAAATGTGCGCGCTATTCCGGAATTGGCGGTCAGGCTGTCATGGAAGGGATCATGATGCGCAACAAAGGAAAATATGCGATCGCTGTGAGGAAACCGGACGGAGAGATCGAAGTGAAAGTTGATGACTATAAGAGTGTCATTAACATTCCCGCCCTGCAGAAAGTTCCGATACTGCGCGGTGTAGTCAGCTTTGTGGATTCGCTGGTCGTCGGGATCCGGTGTCTGATGTATTCTGCTTCATTTTTTGAAGAGGAAGAAGAGGAAAAGGAAAAGGCGAAAGACAGCAGGAAAGAGTCGAAAAAGAAAAAAGCGCCGCAGGAAATTAAAGAGAATAGCGAGAAAAAAGAAGAGTCAGATACACTGTTTGTTGCCGGTACGATGACGCTTGCACTTGTTCTTGCTGTTTTTCTGTTTATGATCGTACCGCTCTTTGTGTCGAGAAAACTGGGAGCCGGATTGCCGCCGCTCGGGCGTTCTGCTCTGGAGTCCGGGATCCGTGTTGCCGTGTTTCTCGGGTATATGGTTGCTATTTCGCGTATGAAGGATATTCAGAGAACTTTTGAATATCACGGGGCAGAGCACAAATGTATTAACTGTATTGAAAACGGAAGAGATCTGACAGTGGACAACGTTCTGATCAGTTCGCGTCTGCATAAGCGCTGCGGAACAAGCTTTCTGTTTTTTGTTATTCTGGTCAGTGTGATATTCCAGATGTTTGTCTATTCGGATAACCGGCTTACACAGTTGGGGATCCGGCTGCTTCTGATCCCGGTCATCGCCGGTGTATCCTTTGAAATCATCCGACTGGCCGGGATTTCCGATAATCCGGTCGTCAATCTGCTCAGTAAACCCGGACTTGCATTGCAGAAACTGACAACACGTGAGCCGGATGCACATGAAGCTGAGGTGGCGATCCGTGCTGTGGAGGCGGTTTTTGACTGGCGTGCTTTTCTCGGTGAGAAAGATGCGGAAGACACATCCGGACATCCGAAATGAACAAAGTGATGAAGGAACAGGAGTATACACTGGAAAGCCTGTACAGATATGGCAGAGATGTTCTTTCCTCATGCGGAATAATGGAAGCAGATACAGATGCGCATATTTTGCTGGAATATGCTGCACAAATTGACAGGAGTTCTTACTATCTGCATATGTATGATCCGGCCGGTAAAAAAACGGCGGAAATGTATATAAAACTCCTGAACCGCCGTGCGGAAAGAGAGCCGGTACAGTATATTACAGGAGAAGCTTATTTTTACGGACATACGTTTCTGGTCACGCCGGATGTGCTCATTCCAAGACAGGACACGGAAATCCTGGTTGCTGAAGCGGAAAAACGACTGTGTCCCGGCATGCGTGTGCTGGATCTCTGTACAGGAAGCGGGTGTGTGCTGCTGTCGATCCTGAACAGCCATCATGCAGAGGGAATCGGATCGGATATCTCTCCGGCTGCTCTAGCGGTAGCCATGCAGAATCAGAAAAGACTGGGTCTTCAGGCAGAATGGATCGAAAGCGATCTGTTTACGAGGATCAGCGGTGTTTTCGATATGATCGTAAGCAATCCGCCGTATATCGCAGCGGATGTGTTGGGTGAACTCCAGCCGGAAGTGATCGGGCATGAGCCGGTAACTGCTCTTGACGGGGGGTTAAAAGGACTGGAGATTATAAAAAGAATCATCCGGGAAGCCCCGGCTTTTCTGAAAAAGGACGGATGGCTTCTTCTTGAGATCGGGTTCGACCAGGGCGATGCCGTAAAAAGGCTGCTCGCGGAGCAGGGATTTAAAGAGACAGTGATCATAAAAGACCTGGAACACAGAGAGCGGGTCGCAGCAGGAAGGAGATCATAAGGGTGCAGATCCCGTTTGAGAAGCTGAATGAAGTAGAAAACCGGTTTGAAGAGATCCTTATGCGTCTGAGCGAG
Source organism: uncultured Lachnospiraceae bacterium (assembly GCA_902783945.1). Taxonomy (GTDB): domain Bacteria; phylum Bacillota; class Clostridia; order Lachnospirales; family Lachnospiraceae; genus Bilifractor. Next base: position 13,985 of record CACZSZ010000012.1, on the reverse strand, counting down.
CCGGATACGGCTGCGGATACATCGCAGATGCAGAAATTGTTGAAAGAACAGGCAGAACTGCAGCCGGTCACGGAAACATACAGGGAGTATAAGCAGACATCACAGACGATCGCGGACAGCCTGGAGATGCTGGAAAGCGAGCGTGATGAAGAAATGCGCGAGATGCTTAAGGAAGAATTGGTCCTTGCCAGGAAAACACGTGAGGATCTTGAAAAGAAGCTGCAGCTTTTACTGCTTCCGAAGGATCCGAACGACGAAAGGAACGTGATCCTGGAGATCAGAGCCGGTGCAGGCGGAGATGAGGCAGCGCTGTTCGCAGCAGAAATCTGGCGCATGTATGCGCATTATGCTGAGAACCGCGGATGGAAAACGGAAATGATAAGCTGCAGTGAAAACGGTATAGGCGGTTTCAAGGAATGTACCTGTATGATCAACGGCAAAGGAGCTTATTCACAGCTGAAATATGAAAGCGGTGTCCACAGGGTGCAGCGTGTTCCTGAGACAGAGAGCGGCGGGCGCATCCATACCTCGACAGTAACTGTAGCTGTCATGCCGGAGGCCGATGATGAGATTGAGATCGATATTCCTGAAAAAGATGTCCGGATTGACGTCATGAGGGCGTCCGGAAACGGCGGACAGTGTGTCAATACGACTGATTCGGCTGTGAGGCTGACTCATTATCCGACGGGGATCGTGATCTATTCACAGACAGAAAAGTCACAGATACAGAATAAAGCTAAAGCATGGGCACTGCTGAAATCCAAACTATATGATCTGGAACAGCAGAAACGTCACGATGCGGAAGCGGATCTTCGCCGCAGTCAGATCGGTACGGGAGACCGGTCCGAGAAAATACGGACTTACAATTTTCCGCAGGGAAGGGTTACAGATCATCGGATAAAACTTACGACGCATCGTCTTGAAGAAACACTGAACGGTAATATACAGGAACTGGTCGATGCTCTGATCTCAGCAGATCAGGCTGCAAAACTGGCTAAACAGGAGGAGTAGAAAATGGGAAAAACAGCACTTGCCATCATGGCGGCCGGTATCGGAAGCCGCTTCGGAAAGGGAATTAAACAGCTGGAGCCTGTGGGACCGAACGGCCAGATCATTCTGGATTATTCTGTCCACGATGCACTGGAAGCGGGCTTTGACAAAGTGGTTTTCATCATTCGCAGAGATCTGGAAAAGGATTTCCGGGATATCATAGGAAAACGGATAGAACAAAAAGCAGAAGTGGCTTATGCGTTTCAGGAGTTAGATGATCTTCCGAAGGGATTCACCTGTCCTCCGGACCGCACGAAGCCCTGGGGTACCGGACAGGCGATAATGGCCTGCAGGGACGTGATAAAAGAGCCGTTCATGGTCATCAATGCAGATGATTATTACGGTAAAGAACCGTATGGAAAACTGCATGAATATCTGTCAGCCGAAAGAGATGTGCAGGACGGCATAGAGCCTATCTGTATGGCGGGTTTCCGGCTCGGCAGTACACTCAGTGACCACGGCGGTGTTACGCGCGGTGTATGCAGACTTAACGATAAGGGTCAGCTGTCCGGTATTACAGAGACATTTAATATTGTTAAGACTGCTGACGGAGCGGCTGTCGTCACGGATGGCGTTGAGACTCCGATATCTGTGGATGTGCCTGTTTCCATGAATATGTGGGGACTGCAGGCTTCGTTCCTGTCTCTTCTTGAGGATGGTTTTGTACGTTTTCTTTCGGGACTGAAAGAAGGGGATATCAAATCTGAATATCTGCTTCCCGGGTTTATTGATGAGTTGCTGCAGAGCGGGCGTGCATACGTCGATGTCCTGGATACAAAAGAAAGCTGGTTCGGCGTTACGTATCAGGAGGACAAGAAATATGTCAGGGATGCTTTCCTTGAACTGACACGGAAAGGTGTATATCCTGCGGATCTGTAAATGACCGCATTCAGTCAGAAATATTCATTCTTGCTGAACAGTTATGCTGACAGAAACAGGGAGATAGAATGAACTTGTTTACCGAAACAACAAAATCCCGCCGGATCGCTGTAAAAAGAGGTCTGACACGGCTGGCTGCAGCTGTGGGCAGCTGTCTGATGCTGCTTCTGACCGCGTGCGGAGGAGTGACTCCGCTTACAAGTTATGAACGCGGGATGGCGGCACTTCAGTCCGGCGACCTGAATGTAGCTATGGGTCATTTTTCGGCGAGTTCCCAGACAAACGGAGAAGAAGCCATGGGTTTCCGCGGTATGGGACTGATCCATATGAGCCGCCAGGAATACCCGGAGGCTATCACGGCATTTCAGAACAGTCTGGATCATGTAAAATACGAGTCAATAAATACAGCATTTATTGAAGATGTACAGATGTATCTGGCAAATGCTTATGTAAAGGACGGACAGCCGGACAAGGCGATCACAATTTACAGTCAGCTGCTGAACAGCGGACATGCGTCTGATGCCTATCTGCTGAGAGGCAAGCTGTATGCGGCAGAAAAGAAATTCGGACAGGCCGGACAGGATTTTGAACGTGCGATAGAGCTGAATCCTTCTTTCGAAGTATATCTGCAGATATATGACATTTATGTAAATCTGAACCGACAGGCTGACGGAGCCGCTTATCTGAAGGAGGCCAGAGCGAGGACAACGGATTCTGTTGAAGATTCTTATCAGATGGGACGGATCTGTTACCTGCTTGGAGACTATGATGCTGCAAAAGATCAACTTTCCCGTGCCGTAGGGGGCAATATCAACGGTGCGGCGGCTCTTCTCGGAAGAGTATATCTGGATCAGGGCGACCTCGTCTCTGCCCGTGGAGTGTTTCAGAATTGTGTCGAATCCGGGCGTGACATCTCGGCAGGTTATAACGGGCTGGCTCTGTGTGCGATCGAGTCCGGTGATTATGATGATGCACTGCGGCAGATACATGCCGGACTTCAGGGTGCGGACTCTGCTGTCTCGGAAGAACTGCTGTACAACGAGATCGTTGTATATGAGAGACAGCATGATTTTGCCACGGCACTTTCCAAAATGGAGAGTTTTATAAACACATATCCCGGCAATTCCGCTGCCAGAAGAGAGTATGTCTTCCTGAAGAGCCGAGTGGAGGAAATCAACAGTGTGCCCGAAGACATCAGCTATGATGTATGGGATCAGATCATTCGCGAATGGGAGGAAGAAGAAGCGGCCTCAGCCGCCGAAGAGCAGCCGGAAGAAGTATATGAAGAGGAAACCTACACAGACGACGGCGGATGGATCTATGATGAAAAAACCGGAGAATGGTATGATCCGGAAGAACTGGAAGGCGTATATTACGGAGCTTATACTGAGGTGAACTATTGATGGACGGAAAAAAGCTGAATACGATCCAGACGATACTGCGCTCTGAAAAGGCAGGCGCGATGCTGATCACAGATCCATATCATCTGCGCTTTTTGTCCGGATTCCGGGGCGGTGAGGGCATGCTGTATCTCTCGCATGAGCAGCAGGTGCTGATCACGGATTCCCGATATACGGAAGCAGCCGGAAAGGAATCGGATCTGACAGTCATAGAAGAGAATGCCGCTCACAGGCGCACACAGATCCTGCAGGAGTGTATGGAGCAGGATGAAGTGACGTGCGTGGCTTATGAAGATGAAGACCTCCGCTGCAGTGCTTTTGCCAAATTAAAAAAAGAACTGCCGGCTGTCACGGAATGGGTCCCTCTGGGACGGCAGATACAGGCCATGCGGCAGATCAAGACTGAAGAAGAACTTCTGTATCTTGAAAAAGCGGAATCTATAGGTGACGCCGCATTTTCTGACATACTGGGGATTTTGAAGCCCGGTATGTCAGAAAAAGAAATTGCGGCCGAACTGGAATACAGCATGAAAAAACACGGGGCTGACGGTCTTTCGTTTTCTACGATCGTCGCTTCCGGGCTTCATTCTTCCATGCCGCATGCGATACCGACTGACAGACAGATCGAAGCGGGCGATTTTATCACGATGGATTTCGGATGTACGTATGAAGGATACTGTTCAGATATGACAAGAACAGTCGTTGCCGGAAAGGCAGATGATCGCCAGAAAGAGATTTACAGTATCGTTCTGCGGGCGCAGCAGAATTGTCTGGATCATCTCCGTGCGGGTATGAGCGGAAGAGACGCGGACGGCTATGCAAGGGAAATTATTTCGGATGCCGGATATGGGAAATACTTCGGACACGGAACCGGCCACAGTGTCGGTCTGTATATTCATGAAGAACCGAGGCTTTCTCCGCTGGACAGAACGGTCCTTCGAGAGAATATGATCGAAACCGTGGAACCGGGAATCTATATTCCCGGATTCGGCGGCGTCAGGATAGAAGATATGGTCGTGATCACAAAAGAGGGACACAGAAATCTCACTCATTCACCGAAGGAACTGATAGAGCTGTAAACAGACGGAGTCATCGAAAACACGTGCATTAGGAGGAGTTTTTATGGAGAACCTTTTTGAACTGCTGAAAAACAATACGTATCCGGGACGCGGGATCGTGCTGGGTAAGAGCGCAGACGGTAAAAATGCCGTGATCGCATACTTTATCATGGGAAGAAGTGAGAACAGCCGCAACCGGATATTTGTACCAGAAGGAGAGGGGATCCGGACGGAAGCTTTTGACCCTTCCAAAATGAAAGATCCGAGCCTGATCATCTATGCTCCTGTGCGTGTGCCCGACAGTGTGCATACGATCGTGACAAACGGTGATCAGACAGATACGATCTTTGATGCGCTGGATCGCGGTGAGAGCTTTGAGGACGCGCTCCGCACAAGAGAATTTGAACCGGACGGTCCGAACTATACACCTCGTATTTCGGGGCTGGTAACGGTGAAAGACGGAAATGTCTGCTATCAGCTGTCGATACTGAAGAGTAATCATGGCAATGCGGGACAGTGCAGAAGATATTTCTTTGATTATACACCGGCGGCAGACGGAGAAGGTCACTTTATTTCTACTTATGAGCACGACGGGGAGCCGCTTCCCAGTTTCAGCGGAGAACCGCGGCTTGTGGCAATCTCGGATAATATGGATGATTTTGCCGGAAAACTCTGGAACAGTCTGAATGCAGACAACAAAGTATCGCTGTTTGTTCGTTATATTGATCTCGGTTCGGGCGAAACCCGCACAGTGATCAAAAATGTTCATGAATAAAAAACAGGACAGAACATCAGCAGCAGACCGGAATAGTTCAGTGTCAGATCAGTATATACGGAGGGAATACAGATGAATGAACTGCAGTTAAAATACGGATGCAACCCGAATCAGAAACCGTCCAGGATCTATATGGCAGACGGGAGTGATCTTCCGATCACAGTTTTAAGCGGAAAACCGGGATATATCAATTTTATGGATGCTTTTAACGGCTGGCAGCTGGTAAGAGACCTTAAGAAAGCAACGGGACTTCCCGCTGCAACATCATTCAAGCATGTATCACCCGCCGGTGCCGCAGTCGGTCTTCCGATGTCTGACACTTTGCGTAAAATCTACTGGGTCGATGACTGTGGTGAGCTGTCTCCTCTTGCCTGTGCCTATGCAAGAGCCCGCGGTGCGGACAGAATGTCTTCTTTCGGGGATTTTATTTCCCTGTCGGACGTATGTGATGCAGATACGGCCCGGCTGATCAAACGGGAAGTATCTGACGGCGTGATCGCTCCGGGATACACGGAGGATGCACTGGATATTCTTCGTTCAAAAAAGAACGGGAACTATGTAGTGATACAGATTGATGAGTCATATGTGCCGGAGCCTCTGGAACACAGGCAGATCTTCGGCATCACCTTTGAGCAGGGCAGACAGGAACTTCCGATCGACGACGAACTGCTTGCCAATGTAGTGACACAGAATAAAGACTTCCCGGAAGAAGCACTCCGGGATCTGAAGATTTCTCTTATAACACTGAAATATACACAGTCCAATTCTGTCTGTTACGCAAAGGACGGACAGGCGATCGGTGTCGGCGCCGGACAGCAGTCCCGTGTGCACTGCACCAGGCTGGCCGGATCAAAGGCAGACAACTGGTGGCTGCGTCAGAGTCCGCAGGTTCTGGGACTTCCCTTCCTTGACGGAATCCGCAGAGCAGACCGTGACAATGCGATCGACGTCTATATTGGGGCAGAGTATCAGGATGTGCTGGCAGACGGAGCATGGCAGCGTGTATTTAAAGAAAAACCGGATGTCTTTACGGAGGCGGAGAAGCGCGCCTGGCTGGATAAAATGGAAGGTGTCGCGCTTGGGTCTGATGCTTTCTTTCCGTTCTCAGATAACATAGAGCGCGCCCGCAAGAGCGGGGTGCAGTATATCGCTGAACCGGGCGGATCGGTCCGGGACGAGGATGTGATCGCCTGCTGTGACAAATATGGTATGACTATGTCGTTCACGGGAATCCGTCTGTTCCATCACTGATCATGCGGGAAATGGAATTTAAAATGGAACGGCAGGGACTGGTCGAAGTCGGCGACGAGATCGAGGTCACGGAAGGACAGCTTCCGATGTCCTATTATTACACGATCGTTCCTGCTGTTGCCATGAGCGGAAATTATCCCATATATGAAAGACTGAAGTCGAACAGGGGAAGAGTGAAGGAAATCAGACATAATGACCGCGGATATTATATCGTGGCCGAATTTGATGAAGATACGCCTGTATAATAACCGGCTCTTTCAAATAATAAACTAACTGTAGGATGAGAGGATAAGCGATATGGATGAGCAGCAGAAAAAAGATATGGAACAGTTTCGCGCGGAAGAAAATCCCTACTCCAATATTGGGCATGTGATCGGTGTGGTAAGCGGAAAAGGTGGCGTCGGAAAATCTCTTGTTACAGCATCTCTGGCCAATTCCCTTGCGGTTCAGGGATTCGAGGTGGGAATTCTGGACGGGGATATCACAGGACCTTCCATTCCCCGAATGTACGGACTGACGGGTCCCGCAGATTCAGATGATAATGGTATCTATCCACTGCAGGCGGTGAACGGTGTCCGCGTCATGTCCACCAATCTGCTTCTGCCTAATGAAGAGGAGCCGGTGATCTGGCGGGGACCGGTAATCGGCAATATGGTCAAGCAGTTCTGGACAGATGTGATCTGGGGTCAGGTGGACTATCTTCTGGTAGATATGCCGCCCGGAACAGGTGATGTGCCGCTGACGGTTTTTCAGTCCCTGCCGGTCGACGGGGTCGTGATCGTAACATCACCGCAGGATCTCGTGAAAATGATCGTGGCAAAAGCACTGCATATGGCCGAAATGATGGATATTCCGGTTCTGGGAATAGTGGAGAACTATAGTTTTATGCGCTGTCCGCACTGCGGAGAAGAACTGTATCCGTTCGGAAAGAGTCATCTGGATGAAGTCGCTGCATCCTTCGGACTGCCGGTCCTGGGCAGGATCCCGATGGATCCGGATTATGCGGCAGCGGCTGATGAAGGCCGGTTTGCTGAGGTAGTTAATGAAGCATTAGATGATGCGGCAGTCGCGCTGCGCAATCTGAAATGACGGAATCGCAAAATAAACAGAATAATACGAAAACACACAGGGAGACGGAGAAGGAGGAGATCCGTCTCTCTGTTCGTGCGTTGGTGGAGTTTTTACTTCGCAGCGGTGATTATGAAGGAAGAAAGGGCGGGTGGGCTGATCGTGAGGCCATGCAGGCCGGTTCACGTGTGCACAGAAAAATACAGAAGAGCCGGGGGTCGGCATACCGTGCGGAAGTGCCGTTGAAATGGAGGCATGACTATCCTTCCTGCTGCCTGCTGCTCGAAGGCCGTGCCGATGGTATTTATGAACAGGAAGGTGTTCCGGTGATCGAAGAGATCAAGGGAACGTACAGTGATCTGGAAAGGATTGAAGAGGCTGTACCCGTACATCTGGCACAGGCGCGCTGCTATGCCTTTATATTTGCACATGAGACACTGAGTGAAAAAATCAGGATCTGTATGACATATGTGCATCTGGAAACAGAAGAAGTGCGGCAGTTTGTGACAGAGGAAGAATACGGGGAACTGGAGTCCTGGTTCACAGAACTGCTGGGCGGGTATGAGAAGTGGGCGGAATTCCGTGTGAAGTGGAGACAAAAGCGGGATCGATCGATCCGCGGACTGCCGTTCCCGTTTACCTACAGGGAGGGACAAAAGGAACTGACTGTCGATGTATACCGTACTATACTGCGGAAAAAACAGGTTTTCGTACAGGCCCCGACCGGTGTGGGAAAGACAGTCTCTACGATTTACCCATCTGTGATCGCAATGGGCGAAGGGCTTGTTTCCCGTGTTTTTTTTCTCACGGCAAAAACCGCAGCACGTACGGTCGCAGAAGAAAGTATCCGTATTCTCATGAAGAACGGTCTGTCATGTAAGTGTCTGACTCTCACAGCAAGAGAAAAAATCTGTCCGATGCAGGAGATAACCTGTGATCCCGGACACTGTCCGTTTGCAAAAGGTCATTATGACCGTATCAACAAAGTATTGTATCAGACACTGGAAGATACAGACTCACTGGAGAGGAATGCCTTACGGAAAGCTGCGGAAGAAGGTATGGTCTGTCCGTATGAAATGCAGACTGATCTGACACAGTTTGCCGATATGATCATTGGGGACTACAATTATGTTTTTGATCCGAATGCGCGGCTGCGTCATTTTTTCGGTGAAGGACAGGGACGGTCTGACACCGTGTTTCTTATCGATGAAGCACACAATCTGGTGGACCGCGGAAGAGAAATGTTCAGTGCGGATCTTACGCGAAGTGAGTTTCTGGCCCTGCGCCGCGCATTAAGAAACAGAGAGGAAACAGTGTTCCGGAAACTCGGAAACGCCCTGAAGTCCTGTGCGGACAGATTTTTGGAACTGAGAAGAAAGGCAGAATCAGAAAACGGAATGGTTTCTGCTGGAGAACTGGTCATGCCGCTTCTGCACTGTTCAGGGTTGACAGAGGATCTTCTTTCCGGACTGCAGGATGGAGAACTGCGTGAACAGCTGCTGGCTTTTTATTTCCGGATCAATACATTTGTACAGGCCTATGAACTCGCCGACGAAAGCTATGTGACATACGGGTATCCTGTCGGAAAATATGATTATTTTCTGAAAATCTGGTGTGTAAACCCGTCCGGAAATCTGCAGAAGGTTCTCGATAAAGGCAGGAGCGCGGTTTTCTTTTCTGCCACACTGGTACCCGTGCAGTATTATAAAGTGCTTCTGAGCAGCAGAGAAGATGATTATGCGGTATCCGTGCCTTCTCCGTTTCCGGTGAAGAACAGGAAGATACTGATCGGAAGGGATGTGAGCACAAAATATACCAGAAGGACGGAAGAGGAATTTCGTCGTATGGCAGAGTATATTGCGGCTGCTGTATCCGCGAGATCCGGCCGGTATATGGTGTATTTCCCTTCTTATCAGATGCTGGAGGAAGTCGGAGCGATCTACGAAAATATGAAAGGCGGAGAAGAGACACTGATACTGCAGAGCCGTGACATGCGTGAGGAGGAAAAAGAACAATTTCTGGAAGCATTTCGCACATCCCGGGACGGAACACTGACGGGTTTCTGTGTTATGGGCGGCAGTTTTGCTGAGGGTATAGATCTTCAAGGGGAGTCTCTGATGGGCGCTGTTGTTGTGGGGACTGGTATTCCGCAGGTCGGCAGAGAACGGGAGCTTCTAAAGCAGTACTATGGCAGGAATGGTTTTGACTATGCATACAGGATACCGGGTATGAACAAAGTGCTGCAGGCGGCAGGCCGTGTGATCAGGACAATGCAGGATGTCGGCTGGATCCTTCTGCTGGATGAACGTTTTCTTCAAAAGGAATATACCGGTTTTTTCCCTCCGTCCTGGAATGACATGAAAATCTGTGATCTGAGCAGCGTAGGGGCTGAGATAAGGGAATTCTGGTTGACAATCTTGACATAACTGCGTTATCCTCTTTGATGGAGGATTGGAGACATGAAAATTACACTTAAAGACGGATCAACAAAAGAATACGCGGCACCGATGACAATTCAGGAAATTGCTGCCGACCTCTCCGAAGGACTTGCAAGAATGGCCGCCGTTGGGGAAGTCGACGGAAATCTCTGTGATCTGCGTACGACACTGGACCATGACTGCCAGCTGCAGATCTATACTGCACAGACACCTGAAGGACTGGCGGCATATCGCCATACGGCGTCGCATATTATGGCACAAGCCATAAAACGTCTGTATCCGGACGCCAAGCTTGCCATCGGACCGTCCATCGAGAACGGGTTTTATTACGATATAGACCGAGAAGGCGGATTTACACCGGACGATCTTGAAAAGATCGAAGCCGAGATGAAAAAGATCATCAAAGAAGGATTTGCGGTAACGCGATTCACGCTGCCCAGAGCGGAAGCGATCGCATTCATGGAGAAACGTGAAGAGCCTTACAAAGTGGAACTCATCCGTGATCTTCCGGAAGATGCAGAGATCAGTTTCTATGAGCAGGGTGAATTTGTAGATCTCTGTGCGGGACCGCATCTGATGACGGTGAAACCGATCAAGGCATTTAAACTGACGAGTATAGCCGGAGCCTACTGGCGCGGAAGTGAAAAAAACAAGATGCTGACGCGCATTTATGGTACGGCTTTCCAGAAAAAAACCGAACTGGAAGAGTATCTGGCACGTCTTGAAGAAGCAAAGAAGAGAGATCACCGCAAGATCGGACGGGATATGCATCTGTTCATGACAGATGACCTCGTCGGACGCGGTATGCCGATGTTTCTTCCGAAAGGATATACGCTGTGGCGTATTCTGGAAGACTATATCAGGGAAAAAGAGATCCGGTCCGGCTATCAGCATGTGCTGACACCCTGTGTTGGCACAGTGGATCTGTATAAGACTTCAGGGCACTGGGATCACTATAAAGAAAACATGTTCCCTGCCATGCAGGTAGATGATGAAGTATATGTACTGCGGCCGATGAACTGTCCGCATCATATGCGGATTTATGCCAATCAGCCTCATTCCTACAGAAATCTGCCTGTCCGCATAGGTGAGATAGCTCACGATTTCCGATATGAGGCTTCCGGTTCTCTCAAGGGGATCGAGCGCGCGCGACATTTCTGTCAGAATGATGCACATCTGTTTGTGACACCGGATCAGATCAAAGATGAAGTGGCCCGTGTGGTAGATATGATCTTTGATACCTACAAAGATTTCGGTATTACCGATTATAGAATGATCCTTTCACTTCGCGATCCGAATGATAAAGAAAAGTATCATGACGACGACGAAATGTGGAATAAAGCGGAAAATGCGCTGCGGGAAGTATTGAACGAGATAGGGCTGGACTATACTGAAGAGATCGGCGAAGCAGCGTTCTACGGTCCGAAGCTGGATGTCAATGTCAGACCGGTGATAGGTGCTGAATATACACTTTCCACCTGCCAGCTGGATTTCTGTCTGCCGGCGAAGTTTAATCTGACATATATCGACAAAGACAACAGCGAGCGTACACCGGTGGTCCTGCACCGGGCCATCCTCGGATCACTGGACCGGTTCATGGCATATCTGATAGAAGAAACCATGGGTGCGTTTCCTGTATGGCTGGCTCCAGAGCAGGTGCGGGTACTGCCGATCTCCGAGAAGTATCTCGACTATGCGGTCTCCGTTTATAACAGGCTTCAGGACAACGGGATCCGGGCAGAACTGGATGAACGTTCCGAAAAAATCGGATATAAGATCCGAGAAGCTCAGAACGAGAAGATCCCATATATGCTGATCGTGGGCCAGAAAGAAGCAGAGGAAGGAACAGTTGCCGTCAGAAGCCGTTACGGCGGAGATCTGGGTCAGACGACAACGGAGGAATTCCTCGGCAGGATACAAAAAGAAATAGAGGATAGAACTTTACCTGATAAACCGGAAAAAAAGGATAATTAAAAACAGAAGGGAGTAGCATTATGGGCAAAAAAGGAGCGGTGGCATTATTTATTTTATGCCTGCTGTTGACAGCCGGTATTTTCGGCTATATCGGCTGGCGTGTGATCAACATTCAAAAAGAAGCGGAAGCACAGCGGATCGAAGCTGAAGCAAGAGCGAAAGCGGAGGCAGAAGCCGCTGCCAAAGCAACACCGGAACCGACACCGACACCGGAACCGACACCGACACCGACGCCGGAACCGACACCTGAACCGACGCCGGAACCGACACCTGAACCGACACCTGAACCGACACCGGAACCAATTCCGCCGACAATGATCAGTGTGCGCGGTGACAGTATGGTAACAGAAGGCGACAGTGCCGACACCTATGCTGTCAAGCTGCAGGCCCTGATCGATGCCGCAGGAATAAATGCCAGCGTGGAAGATAATACCTGGTATATGGCCGGTACACTTTCACAGATGCGTCTGGCCGGGGTAAGTGAAGAGGATGTAAATGCCTATATCCAGAAGCATTATGACGTTTATGGAAATCAGGGCGTAGACGTCCCGCTTTATGAAGGCGTCGTCCGTGATGATCTGGAAGAAAAAATGACAGACAGAGATGATCTGGATGCCATTCCGGTCGTCTGTATGGGATACTTCGGTGGATGGGCATATGATCCTTATGAACTCATTGAACAGCAGCAGGCGATCGTGAATACGTATAACCAGCGTGAGAAATTCCTGATCCTCGGGCTGTATCCGGAAATGCCTATTGATACAGATTATTATGATGCGGTACTGTCTGAAGCGTGGGGTGCACATTATGTGTCTCTGAGTCAGCTGCTCGACGGTCCGGCCATTTCCGAAGAGGGAAGGCAGCAGATCGCACAGATTGTATATGATAAGCTGGTTGAACTTGGATATCTCGACACAACAAATACAGTGCCGGCACCAGCCGGTGAAACGTCTGAGACCGCTGCAGTAGATACTGCCGCAGAGGTTCCCGCTGCAGAAGAACCGGCTGGGGAAGCATCTGAAGAGGTGCCCACAGTAGGTTAAGTACCTGCGGACGGATATTCAGTTTGAGATTACAGACCGGCATTTCCGTCAGGGGATGCCGGCCTGAATTCCTTTGGAATAATATCAGCTTGACAGGCCGATATCAGCATGATAGAATTCATATGTTGCATGAAAGCAGAGGTTCACTCTCACCTGAGCACGGAGGCGTGTATCAGGTCAATATGTAAACGATACTTCCCATATCAGGGGCAGTTTTGTTTGTGTAGAGAGTGAATGATCGTGTCATTCACTTTTTGTTTTATGGAGGTACAAAGTCATTAATCACTACAGCATTAACGAACAGATCCGCGATCCCGAAGTGCGGCTGATCGGAGAAAGCGGAGAGCAGCTGGGTATCATGTCGGCCAGGGACGCTTATCTTAAAGCGCAGGATGCCGGTCTGGATCTGGTCAAGATTTCGCCGAATGCGAAACCGCCTGTATGTAAGATCGTAGATTACGGTCGTTTTCGTTATGAACAGGCAAGGCGCGAGAAGGAAGCAAAAAAGAAACAGCATATCGTCGAAATAAAAGAGATCCGTATGTCTCCGAATATCAGTGAGAATGACCTGAACACAAAGGTCGGTGCTGCCAGAAAATTCCTGAGCAAGGGCGATAAGGTCAAGGTGACACTGCGCTTCCGCGGAAGAGAAATGGCACATATGCAAAGCAGCAAACATATTCTGGATGAAATCGCCGAGATGCTTTCGGATGTTGCCGTTATAGAAAAAGCGGCAAAGGTCGAGGGACGTAATATGACGATGGTCCTGAGTGAAAAACGAAAATAAAAGCAGGAGGAACAGAGCAATGCCAAAAATGAAAACAAAACGAGCAGCGGCAAAACGGTTTAAGACAACGGGAACGGGAAAGCTGGTCCGGAATAAAGCATATAAGAGTCATATTCTGACAAAGAAATCCCCTAAACGGAAACGTAACCTCAGAAAAGCGACCGTTATGGATCAGTCAAATGTTCGCAATATGAAGAGAGTCTTACCGTACGCATAAGGGCTTGTTGAAGGAGGAATAGAAAATGGCAAGAATTAAAGGCGG
>CACZSZ010000011.1 GCA_902783945.1 uncultured Lachnospiraceae bacterium | reverse complement strand
TACCCCGGGTATGATCCGGGCCAGCTTCGGCATCTATAACACGGAAGAAGAAGTGGATCAGTTCCTGGAGATCCTGCCAAAGGCAATTGAAGCCACAAAGGCAGAAACCGAGAGAAGGAACAGTGAAAAACTGGTTGTCCGGATGATAGAGCCGGAATATTGATTTGTCGGCGCAAGACAGACTGCAAAAAAGCGGAATCGGATGTAATGCCGGTTCCGCTTTTTTGCGTTTTCAATCATCTGTTAGCGCTTCTCTTATCGGCGCGCCAGACTTTTCACTTTCCAAACTCAGATAAAAGATCAAGTGCTGTGCGCCAACAGATCTCTGCGGCCGGGTTCCCGATCTTTCCGGATGCACAGATTTCATCCTGAAGAGCATCCATTCTCTCCCTGATAGGAACCGCTGCTGCTTCATCATCCCTGGCGATATGTTCCAGCATGGTAAACACCCAATACCATGAATCCCGCCATCCTTCCGGATAGATCCCATAGCCTCCGTTTGCCGTAACATAATACAGACCTTCGGCCGGTTCCTCGTCCGTGCGCTCAGGCATGGCAATATCGGCATGGTACGCTTCAAACACTTCCGTCGTGACCATAGGCAGATATGGAACAAATACACTGGTACGGTTGTCAGCCATGGAGATCCATTCCACGGTACCATTTTCAGTATGATCGCGGATTTGGAAGATGTGTGTATCGAGACTTCTGTGCCTGCTGATCGGCTCCTGTTGGAAGAACGTCATCACATCACGTATGTCAGGTTTTCCTTCCGACCGGATATTGGTATACGGAGGAACGATATTTCCTTCAGGATCCACGTTGGTAATTCTGAACGCGCTTCCGTCGATCCCGGATCGTGTCAGATTTTCAGGGTATGCGCCATCCTGCGACAGGTAATTCAACCCTGCAGCAAGTCGCAGATACGTGGAATCAGGTGCATCGTCATAGGAGGCAGCGTAATCGATCGTCCTCGTTTCCGGGTTCCCGACAAAAGTTCCTGCTTTCATTGCCGTTTCGATCAGTCCGTCGGAAGCAGCTACATTCTCAGTATCATTCAGATCTACAAGCCCGATCACGGAAATATTAGGGCAGACAAACATCAGGTCTGCGTTCAGCCTGACCGCAATATACTGTTTGCCGCTCATGTTTTCGATATACCAGACTTCATCGGCATCTCCCACGATCACACTCCCTGCGCCATTGGCTCCGACGTTAGCATAAATGGAAGTGAGGAGCATCATTGCCTCACGGGCTGTGGATGCTTCACTTAGCAGAACCGTAGGAATCTCAGCTTCTTCGATACCGGATTCGGTATTGAACGGATCCACGGCAGCAACTGCCGGGTTTCCCAACAGGGTTTCCGTTGCAGTAACGCTTACGCCCTTGCTGTTCGTTCCGCCTGCCTGGTAGGGCGTGTGCGCATGTGTTCCTCCGCAGTCCGGACAAATACCCTGGGTATTGTTATCACGGAACGCCGTGAAACC
This sequence comes from uncultured Lachnospiraceae bacterium, assembly GCA_902783945.1. Classification (GTDB taxonomy): domain Bacteria; phylum Bacillota; class Clostridia; order Lachnospirales; family Lachnospiraceae; genus Bilifractor. Next base: position 579 of record CACZSZ010000011.1, on the reverse strand, counting down.
ATAACTGTCATGGGTGAAAGTCCAGGTGAAACCAAAGCAGCCGGTATAGACTTCTCCGGCAGTGTGGATCCCTTCCGGGATCGCCTCGAAGAGCTTAGGCCAGCCTTCATCGGTATTATATTCTTCTAAGCGTGCAAAGATCGTACTTCCATCCGCGGTTAACCCCGAACCGATGTAGATTGCCGTGCAGGCAGAGGCTCTGACCGGAAAGATCATAAGAACAAGCAGAATAACAAACATTTTTTTCAACATAGTCCAAGCCCCTTTTTCATTTTGTCATTTCTTCCGCAGCTTCTTCAGTGAGGAAGCAATCTGCATGATGTCACTTCCATGTGGCTCAATTATATTGCACATGATGGCATTTTCCAAGACACACCAAAAGAATTCTCTTTTTTTAGGCATAATATGGCTGCTATTCAGCAGGGGTGAGGATCTCTCCAGGCGACCATGACCCCAGTTGGACAGTAACCTGATATGAACGGAATGTATCAATCGGCAAAAATAATAATTTTTCCCACTTCATCCATTACTTTTCTTGACACTTTGCACATTAAAAAGGTATAATTATATGGATTCTAT
>CACZSZ010000010.1 GCA_902783945.1 uncultured Lachnospiraceae bacterium | reverse complement strand
TATCTTCTGTCTTTTGCGGCAGGAGCCATGCTGTATGTGGTTGTGGAGGAGCTGATCCCGGAGATGTCGGAAGGCAGGCATTCCAATATCGGCGTCGTATTTTTCGCTGTCGGTTTCAGCTTGATGATGGCGCTTGATGTGGCGCTGGGATAAGGAGAAAAAGCTATGGGACTGTATAAAGATTTTGTGAGCCAGACACGCAAACCGGAAGGTTTTCTCGGAAAGATGATGCTCAGCGGAATGAATTCCGGACATGCAAAGCTGGCTGACTGGGGCTTCACGCATTTGCCTGATATGGATCCTGAAAAGGCGGTCGATCTCGGCTGCGGAGGAGGCCGGAATGTGGGCGAACTGCTCAGGAAATATCCTGAGGCGCATGTAACTGCGATAGACTACTCTGAATTATCGGTGCAGAAGGCAAAATCTTACAACGAGGAAATGATCACTGCAGGACGCTGCAAAGTGCGGCAGGGGGATGTTTCAAATCTGCGGCTTCCTGCCGGGGAGTATGATCTTGCTACGGCCTTTGAGACCATCTACTTCTGGCCGGGTCTTGAAAAATGCTTTTTGCAGGTGGTTCAGATACTGAAGTCCGGCGGATACTTTTTGATCTGCAATGAATCGGACGGTACAGACGCCGTCAGCCTGAGATATGAAAAAATAATCGACGGTATGAAAAATCACACGGTTGAGGAAATAGAGGCAGCGCTGAAAGCAGTGGGTTTTTCCGAGGTGAAGAGCGATCATCACCCCTCCAGACCATGGATCACGGTACTGGCGAGAAAGTAAAGCACAGGAAAGTAAACAGCAGGAAAGTAAAGAGCGGGAAGTAAAGCACTGAACACTAGTGAAAATGTTTATATCAGTCATTGTGTGATATAATACTATGGGTACAACGCCAAAAGTACTGAGCCCACGTAAGTTTGCTTACATATGGGTGAAAGTACTTGGGGCGCAGCTCCCCAAAATATCAAATCATCAAATCTCTGAGCCAGCGCCGGCCTTGCGAGAGCGGGAGATGGCTCCCCAAATTATCAAATCATCAAATCTCTGAGCCAAAACCGACACCCCGCTGAGGCTGTCTTCAAATTCGATGGAAGCGAACCGGGTTATCATTATCATTTACTTTTTTATCAGTTTCCTTCTATAATCAAATCAGATCAGACATTGTGTTTTGATCAGATCTGGATACAGAGCAAATCCCGGTCTGAAAGGAGAAACCTGATGCAGGAGTTTAGTTTTAGGATGCTGGAAGATGAGACGTTTGCGGTCATCGGGTATTCAGGAGATGAAAAAGATATTGTCATTCCGGATACGCACTGGGGAAAACCCGTGACGGTTCTGTTTGACAGTCTGTTCAGCGGTCATGCAGAAATCGAAAGTGTCCGGATCCCGGATACAGTTACGGATATCGGAGAATTTGTATTTGACGGCTGCAGGAATCTGCGACAGATCAGCCTTCCCGCGGGACTTGAACATATCTGGCCGTACGGATTTGCCAGATGCGGAATTGAGGAGATTACCATTCCGGAAAGGATCCATACGATCGCTCCGTTTACGTTCAAGGAATGTAAAAACCTGAAGAGGATCTATGCGGGTCCGGAACTGAAGAATGTAAACGGCTATGCTTTCGAAGGATGTGATTCCCTTACGGAAACCTGTTTTTCACCGGGCACGATGCTCTCACCAATGGCATTTACGAAGAACGAAAAACACTGATCTGCAATGTACTTGATCTTTGCAGGGAAATTGCCGAAAAAGAATAAGAGAACAAGAATGACAGAGGGTGCGTTTATGAAAGAAAGAGAACGGCTGGGGAGCAGGCTTGGCTTTATCATGCTCTCCGCAGGCTGTGCGATTGGATGCGGGAATATATGGAAATTTCCCTGGATGTGCGGTGAGAACGGCGGCGGCAGCTTTGTTCTCATTTATATAATATTTTTGATCATTCTGGGACTTCCGGTTATGACGATGGAATTTTCTGTCGGCCGTGCGGCTCAGGCCAGCCCTCTGTTTATGTATCAGAAGCTGGAGAAACCAGGGCAGAAATGGCATATCCATGGCTATATGTCGCTTATCGGCAATCTGGGCCTTATGGCTTTTTATACCGTGGTCACGGGCTGGATCATCTATTATTTTGTAAAGTTCCTTACCGGCCGGAATGCGTCTTTCGGATTTGACGAGATGATCTCCAGTCCCTCTGTTAACGTGACCTATACGGCTGTGACTGTTGCTCTGGCTTTTATAATCCTGTGCTTTGATCTGCAGAAAGGACTGGAGCGTGTAAGCAAATATCTGATGTCTGCCCTCCTTGTCCTGATACTGATCCTCGCGGTGAAAAGTCTTCTTCTTTCCGGTGCCGCAAAAGGTCTGGAGTTTTATCTGATTCCCAAAACTTCCCATATAACAGGGAACGTTGTCGTCAGTGCCATGAATCAGGCGTTTTTTACGATTTCTGTGGGCATGGGATCCATGGCCATGTTCGGCAGTTACATTGACAGAGAACGCAGCCTGCTTGGAGAGTCTGTCAACATCATCTTCCTCGATACCTTCGTGGCAATTGTTGCCGGTCTGATCATTTTTCCAGCCTGTTCTACTTATGATATCAAAGTGACCTCCGGTCCCAGTCTGCTGTTTGACAGCATGGCAGGTGTGTTCAATAACATGACGGCAGGGCGCTGGTGGGGGACGCTGTTCTTTCTGTTCATGGTGTTCGCCGCTCTTTCGACTGTGCTTGCCGTCTGTGAAAGCATTCTGGCCATGATCAGGGAACTGACCGGCTGGAAACGTCCCAAAGGCTGTCTTATCTGCGGGAGTGTTGTATTCGGTCTTTCCCTCACGACAGCTCTTGGGTTCAGCGTACTCCGGTTTCAGCCGTTTTCAGAAGGTACGACCTGGCTGAATTTCTGGGACTTTATCGTTTCTACCAACATTCTTCCTTTCGGTTCGCTCATCTTTGCCTTGTTCTGCTGCAACCCGGCCGGCTGGGGGTGGGACAATTTCGTTCATGAGGCCAATACGGGAAAAGGATTGAAAATACACAGCTGGATGAAACCGCTGTTTCGTTTCATAGTGCCTGCGGCGATTCTTTTTGTCTACATATTCGGGCTCGCGACTTACTCGTGGAAGTAAACATGAAGTTTCATCTCCTTAAATTCGCAAATGGTTATTGTATTGTTTTTAATTTTTATGATATTCTTTAACTGCATCAGAGTATGTGCATCACAGAAGCAGATACGGTCAGGACAGAACAAAAAACGGATTAGCGGATTTTAAAACAGGAGGAAGAAACGGATGAGCAAAGTGGCGATTATCGGGGCAGGCAGTCTCGTGTTTACAAAACAGTTTCTCAATGATATGTTCGGGACTCCCTGCATGGCCGGCAGTACCTATTATCTGATGGGTCCGACGATGTGGAAACTGGAGAAAATGAAAGTGTATGCCGACCAGATCATTGAAAAAAACAATGTGGATGCCCAGATAGTCTGCACCACTGACCGCAGGGAAGCGTTGAAGGATGCGGATTTTGTCGTGATGGTTTTTTACATCGGCGGCAACAGGGCATTCGGTTATGATGTGGAAATACCGCTGAAATACGGGATCAGCCAGTGCATCGGTGACTCCATGGGTCCGGGTGGTTTCTTCAGCCTTTTACGTCAGGTTCCGATCATGCTCGAGATCGGTAAAGAAATGGATGAGCTCTGCCCTGATGCGCTGGTACTGAATTACGTCAATCCTATGGGGGCGATGTGTACTGCTATTGAACGCGGCACGAACATGAATGCCGTCGGACTGTGTCACGGAGTGCAGACCACAATGGATCTGATCGCTGCATATACCGGAGTCCCGAAAGATGAGATAGACTATGTGAATGCCGGGATCAACCATATGGACTGGTTCCTGAAACTTGAGCACAACGGGAAAGACCTCTATCCGATCCTGAAGGCGAATATGGAGAAGCCGGAGTACTATAAAAACGAGAAAGTCCGCGGTGAAGTGATGCGCCAGTGCGGCTATTTCATGACGGAATCCACCGGGCATCTTTCTGAGTACCTGCCCTGGTTCCGCAAAAATAAAGAGGCTCTGGATCTATACTGCGATGAGCCAATGTTCGGAGGCGAAACCGGTGCATATCTGAAATTCAAACGGATGATCCAGGAAAAATTCAAGAACACGGATGTACTTTCCATTGAAAGCGGTGAGCTGGAGCCCCGCTCCAAAGAATACTGTTCCTATATCATGGAAGCGATCATAACAGGAAAACCGTTCAAATTCAGCGGGAACGTACCGAACAGAGGTTATATCACCAATCTCCCGGCAAACGCTACGGTAGAAGTGCCGGTATATGCCGACAAGGAAGGGCTTCATCCCACGTTTATCGGAGATCTGCCCAGACAGTGCGCCGCCATGAATATGAGCAATCTCACCGCACAGGATCTGGCTGCCCAGGCTGCGATCACGGGAGATGTGGAACTGGCGTTCTGGGCAGTTGCAATGGATCCGCTCACCAGTGCTGTCTGCACACTGAAAGAGATCCGCGATATGGTGAATGAGATGTTCGAAGCCGAGAAAGAATGGCTGCCTCAGTTTAACCTGGATGATCTGCGAAAACTCGATACGATCGTCATTCCGGAAGGTACTGTGCCTGTGGACGTTCCGGAAGATCCGGCTCTTGCCATTAACCATCGGTATTCCGTGCTGGGTCAGTAAGAAGGGTTAACGTATTGAAAGCCGGAGACAGTCCGGCCTGGAACAGTCAAATATGGTGTTTTCAGCCTCATGCCGCGGTATTTGTCCCGGTATGAGGCTTTTTGCGGGCTATACACTTATATACTTGACAGCAAATCTGACATTGGTGTAATCTGTAACTCGGGAAGTTTAGTAATACAAAATATTTGGTTTATTATCACGATTCTGGCAGAAATTATATGACTGTAAGACTGCAGGAGACCGATGATGTGACTTTAGAACAGATGCCTGTGCTCTGGAAGAAGGATCAGATGAATACATCAATACAGAAAAAAGAAGGCGGATACCAGCTTATACGTTTTTTTTTGATATGGGCCATAGTGGGTCATCATATTCTCACTACTGCTTCTGAAAACAATATCCCCGTGCCGTTTTTGATCAACAGGGTTTCTTATCGAATCAGTGCGGGAATCGGCCATGTGGCCGTTTCAATGTTTTTTATGCTTTCAGGCGCTCTTCTTTGGAGAAATCACAAAACCATTGAGAGTTATAAAAAATATTTTTTCAATCAGGTGGTTAAGATACTGGTTCCTTTGTGGATATGTACGGTTCCGCTTATCCTTGTCGATTACGTGAAGAACCCCGGCATTGTTTTATCGGAATATGCGAGAAGCACGATAGGGTATAATCTTCTGGGTGTGGATCTTTATGTGCGGATCTTTAAGGGCTTTTACCCGTATCATGTCTGCGGTGAATGGTTTACGAGCGTTATTCTTACGATGTACCTGCTGTATCCGCTGCTGAGAAAGGCATCCGTTGGAAAAAGAACCCGTATACTCACGGCTGTCCTGATAACAGGTTTCTTTCTGATCAATCTCAGGTACGGGATAATGACAGCGGGCAATGGCTGGTATTCATTTACCCGTGGACTGTTCTTTTTCTATGCGGGCATATTGTTTGAACAGTATAAGGGCAGGATAGACAGTAACAGGTGTGCAGGTGTGGCGTTTATCTGTTTTTGCATCATATTCCTTTTTTTTAACAGAACCATGTTCGGAAGCGTTTTTCTGCCAAATACAGCAGCAGCGTTATGTTCGTTTGTTGTGCTTTTCAGACTCAGCGGGCTCCTGCGTCCTGTGTTCGCAAAACCGTTCTTTTTCAGAATGATCGACGGAACCTGCAGATACAGTTATCTGATCTATCTGACGCATCATTATCTTATCCTGCTGTTTATGCCGCTGCTACTGGATCAGGAAGCAAATACGGTACGGTTCTGTATCTTTATTGTATTCATATCTGCGCTTATATACGGATTTGTAAAAATGATCAGTCCTCCGGTGCGTTTTGCTCTCGGAAAGCTGTCCGGTATGGTTTGAAACTGGTTTAAACGAAAAACAGAGATTGAGATACTTGACAATATGTTTAGTATTGGTTTAATCTGTTGTTGATGCAAGTTTAGTAATACAAAATTTTTGGTTTATTATCATGGCCCCGGCAAAAGGAGATAAATATGCGGCCGCCGGGAGCCTTGCTGTAAGAAAGGCAGAGATACATGGAAGTGGAAAACGTCAATAAGCTGATAGGGGAGAAGATAAAGAATCTGCGCAACCGGAATGGTCTGACGCAGCAGGAACTGGCCGACAGGACGGAACTGACAAAAGGCTTTATATCCCAGCTTGAGAGAGGCCTGGTCTCTGCCTCGGTCGTTACGCTGTTCGATCTGATCGAGTGTCTGGGAACGACGCCGGCGGAATTCTTCAGAGAGCAGGAAGAACAGGTGGTTTTTTCTGAGCAGGAATACTTTGAAAAGGTCGATGAGGAGGGCAACAGCATCCAGTGGATCGTGCCGAATGCGCAGAAATATCAGATGGAACCGCTTCTTGTTGTGATACAGCCCCACGCTAGACTGGAAGAGGACAAACCGCACAACGGTGAAGAATTCGGCTTTTTGATCAGCGGCAGGATCACGCTTCATCTGGGTGAAAAGATCTATCATGTGAAGGCGGGAGAGAGTTTTTATTATCCCACGACACAGACTCACTATCTGGAAAATCCGGGGAGTCGCCCCGCGAGACTGCTCTGGATCAGTACACCGCCTGAATTCTGATAGAGCGGGCGGCAGAGCAGCGTTTGAATATGTGACAAAGGGGAAAAAGAATGGATAACAGAGAGACGATCATAGAGCTGAAGGGAATCAGCAAAGTCTTTGAGGATAGTTTTAAAGCGGTAGACAATTTCAATCTCAAAGTGAAACGGGGAGAATTCGTTACATTCCTGGGTCCTTCGGGCTGCGGGAAGACGACGACCCTCCGGATGATCGCAGGATTTGATGAGCCGACTTCAGGAGATATCCTTTTGAACGGAAAGTCAATCGTGGGACTGCCGCCATACAAAAGACCGATCAATACGGTTTTCCAGCGTTATGCCCTTTTTCCGCACATGAATGTCTACCAGAATATCGCTTTCGGACTCAAGCAGAAAAAGACCGATAAGGAGACCATTGGCCGGAAAGTACGCAGGGTGCTGGATCTCGTGGATCTTGAAGGATTTGAAAACAGAGGAATACATACGCTTGCCGGCGGACAGCAGCAGCGGATCGCTATCGCGCGGGCTCTGGTCAACGAACCGGAGATCCTGCTTCTGGACGAGCCTCTCGGTGCACTCGATTTGAAAATGCGCAAGGAAATGCAGCTTGAACTCAAAAATATGCACGATAAGCTGGGCATCACCTTTATCTATGTTACTCATGATCAGGAAGAAGCCCTGACGATGTCCGATACGATCGTAGTCATGAATGAGGGACGGACACAGCAGATCGGTACTCCGGAAGATATATACAATGAACCTCAGAATGCTTTTGTGGCTGACTTTATCGGGGAGAGCAATATCTTCAACGGAATGATGACAGGACACCTTAAAGCGCGTTTCTGCGGCGGTGAATTCAAATGTGTCGATGACTACGAGGAAGGTACACACATCACGGCGGTAGTCCGTCCGGAGGATGTGGAGATCACGACGCCCGAAAAGGGTACGATCGTGGGGATTGTGGACTCGGTCGTTTTCAAGGGCATCCATTACGAGATCACGGTACTTTCGGGCAAAAACGAGATGGTCATCCAGACGGTGCACAGTGCGCACGTGGGAGAACGGGTGGGCATGTGCGTGGATCCCGAGAATATCCATATCATGCCGGCGGAGGACCACACCAACCAGTTTTACGCAGATATCAGCCGTGATTTTCAGCTGGAATATAACGGACACAGCCTGGATACGAGTCTGACGAAGATGATCCACGGCAGCAGACGCCTGGATGACGGAAGGGTTGTGGACGCAAACGGTGAAGAGATAGAGCCATCGAGGATCCGTGTTCTGGTCTCGATCCAGCCCGGAGACATTGAGATGACGGACGAGCAGGACAGGGGACTGATCCGGGGAACGATCAGTAACCTGATCTATAAAGGCGACCACTACTGTTATATCATCCACACAGAACTGGAGCAGGATTTTGTGGTCGACGATGAATACCTGTGGAATATGGGCGACCGGGTCAGTCTTCTGATGCCGGTGGATAAGATGACATTCGCGGTGAGGAGAAAATGATGCATTTTTCAAGGAAAAGCCTGGGTATCCCATACGCCGTGTTTCTGATAGCTTTTGTACTGGCCCCGCTTCTGGTGCTGGCCTTTTATGCATTCACAAACGGTCAGGGTCAGTTTACGATGGCAAATCTCCACAGCTTTTTCGGAGACCCCAATACGCTCGGGACATTGTTCTACAGCTTTGCTATTGCCTGCGTAACGACGATCGTCTGTCTTCTTCTGGCATATCCCGTGGCCTACTTCCTGGCAATGAGCCGGATCGCAAATAAGACAGTGGTACTGATGCTGTTCGTGATGCCGATGTGGATCAACTTTTCACTGAGGATCACGGCACTCAAGGAAATCCTGACAGTGATCGAGGGAAACCTGGCCATGTATCCGTTTCTCAATGCAGTGATAGGCATGACATATGACTTCCTTCCGTTTATGATCCTGCCGCTTTATACGACAATTTCCAAAATAGACGGCAATCTGCGGGAGGCGGCAATGGATCTGGGAGCGGACAATATGCGGACATTTCTGCAGGTGACGCTTCCGCTGTCGATCCCCGGGATCGTCAGCGGTGTTTCCATGGTTTTTCTGCCGGCCATGACCAACTATGTGGTGCTGGATATGCTGTACAACAGCACGTATATCATGGGAAGCCTGATCGGGAGTTATTTTGCGGCGTATAACTGGCACGGCGGGTCCATGATCTCTCTGATCCTGCTGGCCTTGATCTGCATCTTTACCCTGCTTACAGGCAGCGGTGAGGAAGAGACTGCTAGAGGAGGTGCGATGCTGTGAAAAAGAATACTGCGTTTAAGGAATTCTTCCGCGGAGGGTTTCTTTTCCTGGTGCTGCTGTTTCTGTATCTCCCGATCCTGCTGCTTGCCGTATACAGTTTTACAAGTTCGACACAGATCGGGGCGATCCGTGCGTTCTCGTTGAAAAATTACATAACACTGTTTACGACACCTGAGCTTACCGACATGATCCTCGGTACGGTTTTTCTCGCGCTGGGATCGGCGGTGATCGCCACGCTCCTCGGAACTATGGGAGCGATCGGGGCATTTTACTCAAAGCGGTCGGCTTCGTCATTTATTACAACGCTGAATCAGGTGCCTGTGGTGAATGCAGATGTCGTGACGGGCTTTTCTATCTGTATCCTTCTCGTGATCGTTCTGCATATCAGTAAGGAATCGTATATCCCGCTGGTGGCGGGACACGTTACGCTGTGTGCGCCGTTCGTGTTTCTGTCTGTGATGCCAAGGATCAAACAGATGGATTCCAGTATCTATGAGGCGGCACTGGATCTGGGTGCTACGCCCTTTGCAGCACTGCGGGAAGTCGTGATCCCACAGATCGTACCCGGGATCATCTCGGGATTTGCATTGGCAGTCACACTGTCTCTGGATGATTATTTTATCGCAATGTATACAAAACCTGCGACTTTTGACACTATCAGCACGTATGTGGTCAATGCCACCAAGGGCGCGCAGACTACGATAAAAACGGCGCTCTGGGCACTGTCTACCGTGATCTTCCTGATCGTAGTCCTTGTCGTACTGGGAATAAATCTGCGGGCGAACCGCAGGGAAAAGGAAATGGGCAGATTCGGCAGAGAACGCGGAGGAGCCGGGAAGGGAGGCCGGAATGCGGAATTTATGGATTGACCGTGTGCTGACACTGTCTCTTGCGGCAGGAATTCTGCTGACCTCTGCCGCCTCGGGACGGACCGTTCTGGCCGAAGAGGATGACAGACCGGAAAAGGTGGTGCTGCGCGTCTGCAACTGGGAAGAGTATATCGACCTGGGGGACTGGGATGAGGAGGAGACCATAGAGCTTCCTTCAGCGGATATCATCGGCGAGAATTCCATGATCCAGGACTTTGAGGAGTGGTATTACGACACTTATGGGATCGAAGTTGAAGTAGAGTATTCCACCTTCGGGTCAAACGAGGATCTGTATAATACGCTTACACTCGGAGATGTATATGACCTGATCTGTCCTTCAGAGTACATGATCATGAAACTCATGGAAGAGAAACAGCTGGTGCCGCTTTCAGAGGAGTTTTTTGATACGGAGGATGAGAATAATTATTACAGCCGCGGAGTTTCCCCCTTTATAAAAAATATTTTTGATACAAAGGGCATCGACGGTGAGATGTGGGGCAAATATGCTGCCGGTTATATGTGGGGCGTCACCGGGTTTGTGTATAATCCGGAAGAAGTAACGCAGGAGCAGGCGTCATCCTGGAAACTCCTGAGTGACCCGGACTTCAAGAGAAGAGTTACAGTCAAAGACAGTGTGCGGGAGTGTTATTTTGCCGCTGTCGGAGCGCTGAAATCGGATCTTCTGACATCGGAGGAGTTCAAAAACGCTCCGGATTACGCACAGAGGCTGGAAGAAGAGATGAACGATACTTCTCCCGGGATGATCGCTCAGGTACAGGAATATCTCAAGACCGTCAAGGACAACGTGTATTCTTTTGAATCGGATGCGGGTAAGGCAGATATGATCACGGGCAAAGTGGTGGCCAATTACCAGTGGTCCGGAGACGGTGTTTATACTATGGATCAGGCTGATGAGGATGACCTCGAGCTGGCATTTACGGTGCCGCTGGAGAGTACGGACATCTATTTTGACGGGTGGGTACTCTACAAAAAGGGCATTGAAGAAGATCCGGCGAAACAGCATGCCGCGGAGGCCTTCATCAATTTCAACTCGCGCCCCGACAATGCGATCCGCAACATGTACTATATAGGTTACACGTCGGTCCTTTCCGGCGGTGATGACCCGCTCATATTTGAATACGCCGACTACAACTACGGGGCAGAAGAGGATGAGGAGGATACGGAAGATTATGATCTCTCCTACTTCTTTGCGGAAGACGGAGAGGAGAGCGGCGAGTATGTGATCACGGCGCCGGCGGATCAGGTGAACCGCCAGCTGTCTGCGGCATATCCTCCGGAAGATGTGATCGGGCGTTCCTGCATCATGACTCATTTTGATGAGCAGCAGACAGCACAGATCAACCGGATGTGGATCAATATACGCTGCATGAGCATAGACAAGGTGCCGGTCTGGGGCTGGATCCTGACGGCGGCAGCACTTGCGGGAATGGGTGTAATGATGGGAAAACGTATCCGGATGATGCGGAGGATCAAAAAAAAGCACTAAAATCAATAGAATACTAAATGTCAAAATAATATATATTCAAATTGAAGACGTAAGCCTTCCTATGATACAATGAAACAGGAATTGTTGATTGTCATTATGGAGGGCTTCAGTATGAGTAATAAAAACACCCCATTGGCACAACCCCTGAAGATCGGCAGCAAGATCGCTAAAAACAGGTTTGCGATCCAGCCGATGGAATGTGCAGACTCAAGACCTGACGGGGGATTTTCGGAAAGAAGTATCGAGCGGTATACTAATCTGTTTGAAGGAGGCGCCGGTGTTATCGTCTTTGAGTCCATAACACTTCAGCGTGACTTCATAGCCAGGACCAATCAGCTCTCATTGAATATCAACGATAAAAACAGCATCAAAGAATGGGCTGATTTTATTAAGAAAATGAAGGATATCAATCCGGATCCTCTGCTCATCGTGCAGCTGACCCACTCCGGCGAAATTTCCGGAGGCGGTGAAGGCCGGCGCATGTGCGTAAAGCCACTTTATGGATTTGAAGGAGAACTGATCACCGACGAATACGCGGACGATGTCATCAAGACCTGGGCAGAAGCGTCAAAGATCCTGTATGACTGCGGTGCGGACGGTGTCGACCTGAAGCTCTGTCACGGTTATCTCGGATCTCAGATCCTTCGTCCGTATAACGACAGAGAGTGGAAGTACGGCGGAAGCTGGGAAAACAGAAAAAGCTGGGCTGTCAACATGTACGATGCTGTCAGAAAAGCGGTCGGCGATCCGAATTTCATTGTCGGATCCAAGATTTCGATGTGGGAAGGGATTCCGGGAGGCCAGGGCAGTGCCGGTCCCGACACCCCGATCATCGATCTGACAGAGTCCATCGATCTCTGCAGGAGTATAGTCGAACATGGTGCCGACTTTATTCTGCAGTCTACCGGAACACCGGTCCACACCTGTGCACTTCATATGCCTGACAGACGTAAGGCAGATGACACCTACATCCATATGACGATGGCCAAGATCGTGAAAGAGAGTGTGCCGAAAGAGACCTGTGTCATCGGCAGTGCCTATTCGGTGCTCAACAACGGCAGGAATACGTTAAAAGCAGTCCAGCCGGAATGGAACAGTCTGATCCACTGGGGAAACTACAATATCGAGCATGGATACGTCGATATGATCGCTCTGGGCAGACAGTCCCTGGCAGATCCGAAACTCCCCGGGAAATACCTGTCTGACCGTGAGGATGAGATCAACTGGTGCGTTGCCTGCGATTCCTGTGCGGAGCTCCTGACACAGCAGGAGAATGTGGGATGTGTCGTATACAACAAACCATATGCAGAAGTGCTTAAAGAATGCAGAAAGAATAAAGGACGGATCACGGAAACGCAGATCGGCGGATAAGATATTCCGATGACTTTCCGTATAATTCTGATTTTCCGGACAGGATAATGCTCCTCATAAGGCGGTTTCGGGACCTTTCCATGAGACTGTCAGATGAGGAGCATATCAATTGGGAGAAAAAGCAAATAAGTCGGGTAGAATACAGCGAATAAAAATTGAGTGCCCTGTTCTGAGAGGGTATAATTTAATCATTCTGGTCAGTATGTTTTTGAAAAGGAGGATCGTGAAATCATGGATAAACTGCGGGTAGGTGTTGCCGGTCTCGGTTTCGGCGGTGAATTTGTGCCGATCTACAAGGAGTACGAAAAAGCAGAATGTGTTGCGGTCTGCCGCCGCAGCGAAAAAGAACTTAATGAATTTGCAGATCAGCAGGGTATCGAGAAACGTTACACAAGCCTGGATGACATGATTGCAGATCCGGATATCGATGCGATCCACATCAATACAGCTCTTCTGGATCATGCCCCGCAGGCGATCAAAGCCCTGAAAGCGGGAAAACACGTGGCATCCACTGTGCCGATGGGCATGACGCTGGAAGAGTGCAAAGCCATCGTTGAGGCGGAAGAGGAATCCGGAAAGAATTATATGATGATGGAGACCTCGATCTATACCCGCGAATTCCTGTATTTCAAGAAGATGTACGATGCGGGCGAGTGCGGACGTATGCAGATGATGCGCGGTTCCCATCAGCAGAACATGTCGCTTCCGGGATGGCCGGAGTACTGGTATGGCATGCCGCCCATGTGGTATCCTACCCATGCGATCGCACCGCTTTCCGAGATCATCCGTAAACCCATCCGGCAGGTCCGCGGCGTCGGCTCCGGACGGATCCGTGAGGAATATGCGGAAAAATACGGTTCCCCGTTTGCGGCGGAAAGCGTCCAGATGTACTTTAAAGATTCTGATGTAGCCGGTGAAGTGACGAGGACACTGTTTGATACGATCCGTCAGTACCGCGAGAGTTTTGATTTCTACGGGAGTGAGAAATCCTTCGAGTGGGAACAGTGCGTGGATGAAGGCCCGGTAATCTTTACGGGCTACGAGGACGCAGAGCATATCCATGTTCCGGATACCGATTATCTGCTTCCGGATGAGATCAAGCACTTCACCCTGAAGAACCAGATCATTGATGACCAGCATGTTTCCTTCATCCAGGGCAGCGGCCACGGCGGATCGCATCCTCATCTGGTACAGGAATTCGTGACTTCCTGTCTGGAAGGACGTAAACCGCATGTTTCTGCCAAAGTAGCGGCGAACTGGAATGTGGCCGGTATTCTCGGACATGAGTCCTGCCTGCGCGGCGGCGAGATCATCGATATGCCGGAATGGACGCTGTTTGAAGATTGATTGTGTTTTAATAAAGAGGAGGTTTACTTATGATGACTACCAACATGCCACAGGTCAAAATTGGAATTATCGCGGTCAGCCGTGACTGCTTCCCGGCGGAGCTTTCTCTGACACGCCGTAAAGCGCTGGTGGAAGCATATGTAAAGAAATATGATGCGGCTGACCTCTATGAGTGCCCGGTCCTGATCAATGAAAGCGAAATCGATATGGTCAATTCCCTGGCCGATATCAAGGCAGCCGGCTGCAACGCCCTTTGCGTCTACCTCGGCAACTTCGGTCCGGAG
>CACZSZ010000009.1 GCA_902783945.1 uncultured Lachnospiraceae bacterium | reverse complement strand
CCTGCGTCTGGCAATGACAGCCAGCATCCGTCAGCACTTTGCCGAGCATCCCGGTGATTTCGATCCGCGTCAGTATCTGAAACCGGCCCGTGCTGCCATCAAGAAACTGGTTGCACACAAGATCGTCGACGTACTGGGCTGTGACGGAAAAGCGTGACAGACATTTCCTGTTGAGAAGCAACACATATTGGTGTGAACTGGCTGCGTGAAAGCGCAGCCAGTTCCATATACAAAGCTGAAATCCGCACAGACAGGATGAGGGGGCAGAATGAATAAGTGGAAACTGATCGCACTGGATATGGACGGCACTCTGCTGATGTCCGACAAAGCTCTTCACCCGGATACGATCCGGGATATCCGCGAGGCGGATGAACAGGGGGCGGAATTTGTGTACTGTTCCGGACGCAGTGTTCCGGAAATACGGCTGGTCGCAGAACAGCTGCCGATGATCCGGTATGCGGTATGCCTAAGCGGCGCGCTTGTGTATGATCTGAAAGAAAGCAGGATCCTGTACCGCAGGGCGATCCCGCAGGAGCTGGTATACAGGATCATGGAGGCCGCAGATGGAGAAGGTGATCCGATGATGCATTTTCTTCTGGATGACGAAACAGTCGTCCGGGGGGATCAGGTCACGCATATGGCGGATTTCTGCCGGGCGGAATTTCAGGAAACTTTCAATGTGACGACAAGATCCGTGACAGATATGAAGGAAGAAGCCCGCAGACATGAGTCCGTAGCAAAGTTCAATCTTTACTGCCGGAGCGCAGAGCAGCGCAGGAGGATCTGCAAAAAACTGGAAGGACTGCCGCTGACAGTTGTACTGATCGAAGAGGCCAGTGTCGAGATCAATGCCGAAGGGGTGTCAAAAGCGGTCGGCATGCAGGCGCTCACGGAGCATCTGGGAATCCGCATGGATGAAGTTATGGCGATCGGAGATTCCGAAAACGACAGGGCTGTACTGCAGGCTGTGGGTTTTCCGGTGGCTATGGCAAATGCGGAAGAAGCGATCAGGGAACTGTGCGGTATCGTGACCGTGAATGACAACGATCACAACGGCGTCGGCGAGGCGCTTCACAGATATATCATAAAATGATCATTCTGCGAGCAGTTCTTTGGCCCTCAGGATCAGTTCATCAAGCTGGTCTGTTCCGGTATCGTAGAGGAAGATCTCGCCGTTGAAAGTATCAACGCTGACCAGACGTTTTACAGCAGGGCTGTAGAAAGCGTTGTCGGCACAGGCCATCCTGCACAGTGTTCCCTCCGGGGTTTCCTCATACAGCCACAGCTCGTGCATAGATCCCATGTCGTATATCCCCTGTACATGATCGTCTTCGGCTGCGATCGCACCAAGAAAAATGGTGCCGCTTTCGAGATCGGGCATCAATCTGTCCACAGAGGTATAGAGTTCGCTGCCCTGTGACTTCAGACAGCCGGTTCCGGTGTCGTATGACCGGAGGCAGTCATTATCCGCGATGCAATACAGGGTATGGTTGTCCTGACTAAAGTCAGCATGGAAGTTATGTGTTGATGAAACCGGTATGACAGTCTGCGCTTCCGTTTCTCCGGCTTGAATGATCCATACAGCTGCCGTTTCCCGGTTGAGCCATGCCGCCATAGTGCCGTCCGGATTGATCGAGAGGATCTCCATGTTTTCTGCGGCTTTTGCCCATGCAGGCAGAGACAGCCATTTGCGCTGCTTCAGATCATATAAACCGAACAGACTGTCTTCCAGTTTATCGTACAGGTACATGAACCGCATATCGTCACTGATCGTCATACCTAAAAAGGCAGGAGGCTCCTGCCCTGTCATTTCTTCGGGAAGTTCAATGGCAGTTTCACCGTTTACATCCAGCAGGTAAAACTGCTTATCTTCCAGCCAGCCGCAGAAGGATCCGGAGAAAACCAGAGTGACATTTTCATCAAACTTTTTTTCAAGCAGGACTTTATCCAGAGTAAGATCGATAAGCTGCAGCACCTGACTGCCGTCCTCTTTTTTTCCATATTTAAAGACCTGTTCCGGACCGGCAAGGCTGTACTTCATATCAGACGGATAGCTTTCTCTCCATTCACCGGTCCGCAGATCCAGGGCAGTTAATGTTCCATCTCGGCCCCCGACCAACATGTACGACGAAAACCAGTCGGCATAGTATTGACGGATCTCATCATTCGTGTATACTTTGCAGGAAGGCTGGTTTTCGGTAGATTCAAGTAATATATAATTGCCTTTTGCAGAATCCGAAACGATCATCCCGCCGCGATGTATCGAACGTGTATACCAGAAATGATCCACCGGACAGTCGATGCTGGTTTTGATTTCGGAAACGACGCCGCGGGCTGTATCAGCCGTAACTAAATTTCCGCGCCGGTCACCGACAAAAAGTAAATCGGGAACTTCACAGATACCCGCTATACCGTTTTTGATTTGCATGGTACGCAGCAGCTTTCCGTCAGACTGATCAAGGACCAGGATCTGACGGTTGCCCCACAAAATGGCCTTGTCATCCTGAAGAAGCAATCCTAGTGGATCTGTTCCCATCCATGTCTGGTTTTCGATCGGAGTCTTCCACTGTTCGGCTCCGGTTAAAAGATCAATACAGACAGCAGCTCCTTTTAGCGGCATTTCCTGTATCTTCCACAAGACATCCGGGGTATAGCCATATGCGATCAGGGAATCTGATCCTGTAAACCGGCAGCACAAAAAGGCGCTGTCCGGATCGGTAATGATCCTGTTTTCTGCCCCATCCGTATTCACAAGCAAAAGAGCGCCTGCGGTCTGGTCCGGATCATCTTCCTCGTACAGGTTGGTCAGCGGGAGAGCAGCCCATTTTCCGTCCGGTGAGAAAACTGGATCGGATGCAGTCAGGGAATTTAAGGTACCAAAACCGGAAGACGCCGGATCTTCGCTGCAGGTGAGGCTCCCTGTCAGCTGCATGGTATCCGTATCATAGACTGCCAGTTCCGGTATGACCCGGCGGACACCGTCTTCCGTAATTCCACACTCGCTACAGCAGCAGAGAGCGATACGGCTCCGGTCATCATTGAATGTTCCCAGCAGCAAAGCGTCTTTCGGCCAGGTTTCCATCCAGGACAGCTCTGCTCCGGATGCAATGATTTCGGGGACAGCAGCATCCTGATCAGACGAATCGGAAACCGGATAGCGCAGCGCAGCATCTTTTGTGATCAGCAGCAGCTGATCATCGCTTAAAAATCCGGCGAAAAGCACACCCCGGCTCAGCTCATTTTTATTATCGGTGTCAGGGCCGGCAATGCATTTTCCGGTCGTAAGATCCCACACGAATACGGAACCGTCTGCTCCTCTTGTCAGCAGCCGCAGCCCGTCCGGGCTGAGTGATTCCATCCCGTGAGCCGCATTTCGTCCCATTTTCATGATACGGGTCGCTTTTTTTGCCATTGTCAGAGCATTGGAGTCTCTGTAAAGGTACAGTGCATTCTGCAGGGCTGCCTTTGCCTCTGCACAAAGGGGCATGGACGGATCTTCCGAAGTACCCGGGAGCGCTTCCAGTGCCAGAGAAAGTGCCTGTTCTCTGTCACCTTCTTTAAGACAGCGTCCGGATTTTTCCGCAAGCTCCCGGGCATGGTTCTTCAGCAGCTGCATATTCCGGCTTTTGATCTGATATCCCTGGTAACCGATGATCAATGCGATCACTGCAAAAATCGTCATCCCCGCGGACAGGCTGCGTATCAGACGCCGGGTACGCACTTCCTTTTCGCGTTGCTTAAGATCATCAAAACCGCAGCCGAGCATCGGGGCGATCAGACGGAGTTTTTCTGTTTTCAATGCTCTTCTGACAGCTTTTCGGGAATCGGCCCTGAGATCTGCCGAAAGGCTTTCAATCGGCTCGATTTTTTTCCCTTCTTCTGTGAAAAACTCCTGCGTTTTCAGGATCTCAGGCATGGAATCCCGTTCATTTCCTTCAGCCAGAACCGTCAGGATCCGGTCACGGGTGTGCGTTTTCAGGAAGGCCCCGATTTCCCGGGCGACCCATTCGGACCGCTCGCTGCCGCCTCCGAGGATCACGATCAGATAAGCGGAATGTTCCAGAGCATGGACGATCTGGTCTCCCATGTCCCCGCCGCCGGATAGTTCCGTCCTGTCAAGAAAAACCCGGCCGAGTTTTCGTTTTCTTTTTCCATCGCTTTCACGGATCTCTCCTGCGTATCCCGGAATGGTGAAATGTTCGATCGAATCCGCGAGCTGCTGCGCCGCAAATTCTGTTTTCTCTGAATGACAATAACTGATAAATGCTGCGTATTCAGATACAGAGATCGCTATATTTGCAGGCGCCAGACTTTGTTCGATCCGGATGGCATCCTGCAGCATTTCTTCCGCAGACTGATATCTTTCTCCGGGCTCTTTTCTGAGGGCTTTGTCGAGAAAACGGTTGACAGCTTT
>CACZSZ010000008.1 GCA_902783945.1 uncultured Lachnospiraceae bacterium | reverse complement strand
GAGGGAACTGACCAGCAAAGTCACGGCCATGCTCGCAGCTGCTGCGCTTGTGATCGGTGCGGGTGCTGCCTGGGATAATGACAGGATCAGTTACATGAGTCTGATCATGGCAGGTCTTGCGGTCATTATTCTGATCATCAGCTGGATCATCCATAAGAAAAAAGACCGGTGACATGAGAAAGAACCGGTATAAGGGTAAAACGTAGTGCACTTTCACGGATTGACAGTGCAGTCGTATGGATTTATCATGAAAACAGCACAAAAAAGGGTGCGAAGGAGGAAAAGAAAAATGAAGAAACTCATGGTATTGGCTTTGTCAGGCGTGCTCGCATTCAGCCTTGCGGCCTGCGGCGGGAAGAAGGAAGAGAGTGCCGGCTCGTCCGCACAATCTGCGGCAAGTTCTGCGGTAGAAGAAGCGGCAAGTTCTGCAGCAGAAGAATCAGCAAGCTCTGCAGCAGAAGAAGCAGCGAGCTCTGCAGTAGAAGAGGCGGCAAGTTCTGCAGCAGAAGAAGCAGCAAGCTCTGCAGTAGAAGAAGCGGCGAGTTCCGCAGCAGAGGAAGCAGAAGCGGCAGCGAGCTCTGCAGCAGAGGAAGCAGAAGCAGCGGCGAGTTCCGCAGCAGAAGAAGAGGCAGGAGCCGCGGATTATTCCGGACACACCCTGTATGTTGCAAACTGGCAGGCGTACAGTTCCGATCAGGACTATGTCGAAAAAGCATTCGAAGACAAGTTCGGATGCACGGTTGAGCATGTGTACTTCAATTCTTATGAAGAACTGATGACTACGCTGCAGACCGGCGGCAACAAGAAGATCGACGCGGTTGTTCTTTCCAATAACTACACACAGTATTTCCATGACGCCGGCCTGATCTCCAATGTGGATCCCGCCAAGATCCCGAATTATGCGGATGTCGATCCGGTGTACAAAGATATTGCCCCGTACGCTGTGGATGCAGACGGCAACGTGTTCGCCTATCCGTGGTGCAACGGTACTTCCTCGATCGCGTACAATCCGAACTATGTGGACATCGAGATCAAGCACTGGTCTGATCTGCTGGATCCGTCTCTGAAAGGCCATGTCATGGTCCTGGACGGCGACGGTGACGACTGGGTCATCGGCTGCCTGCTTGCGGGCGAAGACTCCGACGATATCGAAAATGCCGATATTGAAAAAGTACGTGCTGCTCTGAAAGAGCTGAAAGGCCAGCTGCTTGGGTTCTGGGCTTCCAACGATGAACAGCTCATGCCGTGGAAGGCCGGTGATTTCTGGGCCGGTGAGATCTGGTCCGGTCCATACACACAGCTCCTTGCCGAGGATCCTGACGGCATCGTTTTGGTGCATCCGGAAGAAGGCACAGTCGGTTACATCGACTACTGGTCAGTCGTCGAAGGAACAGATGAATTTGATCTGGCCTGCGAGTGGATCAACTTCATCGAGAGCGAAGGATGCCAGTACACAATGGCAACCGGCGAGAGCGAAGACTATCCGGGCGAGTACTACACCTACACACCGGTCAACGGCAAAGTCATCGAGGGTCTGACCGATGAGCAGAAGGTTACGCTGGAGCTGGATCCCATGCCCACCAAGATCAAACTTCTGCCCTACATTGCAGATCCGGATCTGAAGGACGAGTGGACCGACCTGTACAACGAGTTTGTCGGATAAGTCCAGCCTCAAAAGATTTCACACCGCCGGGGCAGATGCTTCGGCGGTGTTGTTCAACTCATGGGGAATAGAAGGAGGCAACATGAAGAAGAAAAAGTCTGATTTCCGGCCAAACAGTCTGTGGACTCTGCCGAGTGCCGGCCTGCTGCTTTTCCTTACGGTGATCCCGCTGATCATGCTGCTGGTATTCAGTTTCATGAATCGGAACCTGTTTGCCGGACAGCCATGGCCGGGCTGGACACTGAAGAACATCACCCGTATGTTCCACTCGGCACCGTACTGGAAGCTGATGGCCAAGTCACTTGGGATCGCATCAATCGTCACGCTGATCTGCATTGCGGCGGCCTATCCGGCGTCCTGGGCGATCGCCAAGATCGTGAAGCCGAAGAACCGCAGCATGTTCATGATGATCGTCATCCTGCCGTTTTTTACATCCCAGCTGCTGCTGATCTATTCCATGATGAACCTGATCAAGACCGGCGGTGTGCTGCTGACGGCGATGGATGCCATCGGGATCCACGGCATGACGACCTGGCTGTACACTAACAAAGCGACAGTACTGATCCTTGTATATGAGTATCTTCCTTACATGATCCTGTGCCTGTATTCGTCGCTGGAAGGCATTGGCGACAACATCATCCAGGCATCGCTGATCCTGGGGGCAAGCAAGACGAAAACATTCACAAATATTGTCTTTCCGATGAGTCTTCCCGGGCTTCTTTCCGGGATCCTGCTGGTCTTTGTGCCTGTGGCCGGGAGCTTTATGGAACCGGGACTTGTCGGAGGAGCCGGCGGTTCGATGGTCGGCTCCATGATCGATACGCAGTATTCCACCTCGCTGAATATGGGATACGGTGCCGCGCTGTCGTGTGCCCTGCTCATCATACTCAGTGTCATCATGGCGCTGGTGCGGTATTTTGCCGCACGGGCCGAGCGCGCGATCGGAGGTGAACCGTCATGACGAGCAAAGGTTTCCGAAGGGCTATGCTGGCCTGTATGTGGATCGTACTGGCTTTCATGTATATCCCGATCATCGCGATCATTTTCATGTCGTTCAATAAAACACAGTACGGCGGGTTTCCGTATGTCTTTACGACGAAGTGGTACACAACGCTGTTCACCACCAGCAACCTGCTGCCGGCGGCCATGTTCTCGCTGCGGTTCGCGTTCCTGGTGACGATCGTCGCAGTCGTTGTGGGCACACTCTGCGCGTACGGCATGCAGTACTATACCCCGAAATTCGCGAAGCGCTTCAACACCATTCTGCAGCTGCCGATCATCATTCCGTGGATGGTTACGGCGATCTCGCTGCTGCTGTTGTTTTCTTTCATCGGTGTCGGGCGTTCCTATGTGTCCATGTTCCTGGGCAATCTGATCGTGGTCCTGCCGTATGTAGTGCTGCTGGTCAACGGCCGTTTTGTGGATATGGACCGCACGCCGGAGTCAGCTGCGGCGCTGCTGGGTGCAAGTCCGGGACGTGTCTTCATGGATGTGACGCTGCCGGCTATCGCCCCGGGCATGCTGGCGGGCGGCATCATGGCACTGATCATGTGTTTCAACAACTTTGTCATCCAATACTACCTGATCCCGGTAGGCGAAAACACGCTGCCGACTCTGGTGTTTACC
The DNA here is from genome assembly GCA_902783945.1 of uncultured Lachnospiraceae bacterium. Classification (GTDB taxonomy): domain Bacteria; phylum Bacillota; class Clostridia; order Lachnospirales; family Lachnospiraceae; genus Bilifractor. The sequence goes on along the minus strand of CACZSZ010000008.1, from coordinate 7,506 downwards.
CGGATCCGCAGTGAGTATCAGGCCGATCTGAACGCGCTTTCCGCCATCATCGTCCTCATCGCTGTCGTGGTCGTTATCCTGCTCTCCAAACTGGGCTTCTCCGCAGGAAGCCTGATGGGTATGGGCGGCGGAAACAAGAAAGAGGGAAATTGATTATGGCTGGATTAAGAGTAAACGATCTGAAGAAGAGCTTTGGGGATCATGAAGTTCTCAAAGGTGTCAGCTTTGAAGTGGAAAGCGGAAAATTTCTTTCGCTTCTGGGACCTTCCGGCTGCGGCAAATCCACGATCCTGCGCATTATCTGCGGTCTTGAGACAGCGGATTCCGGAGAGGTGCTTGTGGATGAAACCGATATCACCCGGGTGCGTCCGGAGAAGAGAAACATCGGAATGGTCTTCCAGAATTATGCACTGTTTCCGTCCATGAACGTGGCAAAAAACGTGGGATACGGTCTGAAAATGCAGAAGGTCGCGCAGGATGAGATCAACCGGCGTGTGAGCGAGGCACTGGAGATGGTCAAGCTGGGCGGATACGAGACGCGGCGTGTACGGCAGCTGTCCGGAGGCGAGCAGCAGCGTGTGGCACTGGCCAGAGCACTGGTCACCCGTCCGAACATCCTGCTTCTGGATGAGCCGCTCTCTGCTCTCGACCGGAAGGTCCGTGCCGAGATGCAGTATGAGATCCGCAATCTGCAGCGGCAGATCGGAACGACGACAGTATTTGTCACCCATGATCAGGAGGAAGCCCTGACGATGTCCGATCAGATCATTCTGCTGCATGACGGCAATATCGAGCAGCAGGGCGACCCGCATACGATTTACAGCCAGCCGGCCACCATATTCGCCTCGGATTTCCTCGGCAAAGCAAATCTGCTCGCCGGGAAACTGGCATGCGAAGAAGGAAACTGGTTCCTGACCGACGGGAAGGTGAAGATCAGGCTTAATCATGTCGGCGGAAAAGAGGGTGACGAGATCAAGGCGGCGGTCCGCGGCGAGTATTTTGAATTCTGTGAAGAAGGCGCTGAAGGAGCGAACCCGTTCCGTCTGGAAAAGAAGATTTTTACCGGTCTGGCCTGGAGACTGATCGGCCGCCTGGGAAATCAGCCGATGGATATCTCGGCACTCGGCACGGCAGCGAGCGAACTGGAAGAGGACAGGGATTACTTTGTGCGGATACGGCCGGAGAATGTGGTGTATTACAACGTGTAATAGTTCTAGAGAATAGAGAAATGCGAAGGATCATCATTGACACGGATACAGGGGCGGATGATGCGTGGGCGGTCATAGAGGCTCTGTGCGCCGTGCAGACGGTAAAGGTAGAAGCGATCACGGTCGTCTGCGGAAACTTTCCTCTGGATCTGTGTGTGAAAAATGCATTGTTGGCGGCGGAAGCTGCGGAGACGTATCTTCCGCCTGTATACCGCGGTATGGAGCGGCCGATTCTTGAACGCCGTATCTTCTGTGCGGACTATGTGCATGGAGCGGACGGTCTTGGCGGCATGAATCTGCCGCCTTCTCTGCACAGTGCGGAGTCCGGCCATGCCGTGCAGGCCATTATTGACCTGGTCATGCAAAACCCCGGAGAAATCGAGATCGTAACATGCGGACCTCTGACAAATCTTGCTATGGCGGTCCTTATGGAGCCGGAGCTTGCCGCAAATATAAAACAGGCCTGGATTCTTGGCGGAGCTGCCGGCGCAGCAGGAAATCTTTCCGGTACCGGAGAGGAGATGCTGCAAAAAGGAGCTGTTTCTGTCGAGTACAATGTCGGCACGGATCCGGAGGCTGCCCACATCGTTCTGCACTCCGGCATGAAGACAGTGTGGGTGACCTGGGATACCGCGCGCGGCGGGACCGAGATCACTCCGGACGACGTCTCACGGCTCCTTGCAGGCGGCTCCGGCACTGCGCGGTTTTGTGCGTACTGTACGCGGGGTCTTGCAGAATATTATAAGAAAAAGTATGGCAGGAATACATACAGCGTTATCGACAGCATGGTCATGACAGCTGCCCTGTATCCTGAGATCATGGAGAAATGCTTTGCCGCAGACTGTGCCGTCGAACTGGCAGCTGCGGAAAAACGCGGACATTTTTATGTAAATCCGAATCCGGCCGCCGGGACGACACAGATCTGTACCGCAATAAATGCTTCTCAATACAAAGAAAAACTGTTCTCGCTGTTGTGCGGGACGCACTGAAAACAGACCGGCGCATTCTCGTGATTTCAGCTGTGAGTGAGCCGGCCTTTCTTTTATGAAGAGTACAGTGACATGAAGTGGACAAAAGAAGAAAAAAAGGTCATTACGGAAAAAATATATGCCGGGCTTATCGGGATGGATGCCGGTATGCGTCTGGGAGCTCCGGTGGAGAACCCGTTCTGGACATATGAGAGGCTGAGGGATCATTACGGGGATATCCGGGGATATCTCCGTGTGCACAAAAATCACACAGCTGATGACGATGTAAATGGTCCGATCCTGCTGGTTCGTGCGCTTACGGACAGCATGGGGGACCTGACACCTGACATGGCCGGAGAGGCGTGGCTGAATTATACTCGATTCGGAAAAGGCATGTTCTGGTGGGGCGGAGAGGATGTTTCGACAGAGCATCGTGCGTACATGAATCTGCGCCGGGGTGTGAAAGCTCCGCGGTCAGGAAGCAGTGAACTGAATGGAAAGACCGCCTCCGAACAGATCGGAGGGCAGATTTTTTCGGATACCTGGGGACTGATCTGTCCGGGAGATCCGGAAAGAGCTGCGGCCTATGCCCGGACTGCGGCCAGTGTTTCCCACGACGGAAACGGTCTGCACGGCGCGGCATTTATTGCGGCTGCCGCAGCCGCCGCGTTTGAGGCGGGGTCTGTCGACGAGATCCTGGACGCAGGGCTGCGCGTCCTGCCGGAAAACTGTGACTATGCCGGTGTGGTCCGTGCCGTACGTGCATTTTATGCTGCACATCCGCAGGAAGAAGCATTCCGTGACTGCAGAAATTATATAGAGAAAGAATGGGGTCACGATAAATTTCCGGGAGGATGGCATATCATACCGAATGCAGGGATCTGCATCACAGGATTGCTCTACGGAGGAGGAGATCTGGGACGTTCCATCGAAATTTCCGTGATGTGCGGGTTTGATACGGATTGTAATGCCAGCAGTATCGGGACGATCCTGGGTGTGTTCGGAGGACTTGAGGGTGTGCCGGAAAGATACCGGGAACCGATCCGCGATACAGTGATCCTTTCAGGAGTTTCCGGATATCTGAATATAGTTGACCTGCCTTCGCTGGCCCGTGATCTGGCGGAAACAGCCTGCGTGCTGCATGACGGGGACGGCGTACAGAACAGGGAGGAGATTCCGGCCTGCGGACGGAAGTACAGAAAAGGCGACCTTGTTTTTGATTTTGAACTTCCGGGCTCCACGCATGGTCTTGTTCTGTCTGAAAGGGCTTCACACAGCCTTCGCAATGTAGCTGGAGAGGCCTGGCGGGGCGGACGTTGTCTGGAACTGATGATCGACGGAAAGCGTCCCGGGCCGGCAGATCTGTATTTTACATCGTGTTTTATCCGCTCTGATCTGGAAGATGAGCGGTATGAGCCGGTCTTCTCTCCGAGGGTATATCCCGGACAGACCGTCTCCTGCATGATGCGGGCAGAGCATATAGCGCCTGCGGAGGTCACGGCCGTCCCGTTTGTTACACTGGCGATGAGCGGCCGGCGGATCGATCTGACTCCGGTGAAACTGCCCCGCAGCGCGCAGCAGATTACCGGAAAAACGGCAGACTGGTGCGAAGTGAAGTTCATGGTACCGGATGTCGGCGGAGACCAGATCCATGAGCTCGGATGGCGTTTTTTCCTGAAACCTGATGAAGATCCATGGGCACTCAGCAAAATCTATATTGATATGGTCACGGTGAGCGGGCCGATGGATTATACGGTGGATTTCTCTATCCAGCGTGAGGAATTCGGGCAGATCACACCATTTTCATTCAGTGACTGTGCAGGAACTATTCTGACGGAGGAAGGGAAAACCGGCCTCTGTCTGACCATGAAGGATGAACCCACAGCCTGTGGATGTCAGGCTTTTACCGGGAATTATTACCAGCGGGAAGTACATGTCTCTGCTGTCGCCGACATCCTGGAAGGAAACAGCGCAATGCTGCTTTTGCGCGGTCAGGGGACACGCCGGTACTATGCGCTGGGCATATCCGGCGGAAACAGAGCGGGCATCGTGCGGTATGACAGAGGGAAAGCGGAAGAACTGGCTGCCGTACCGCTTGTATGGGAGACAGATGCCGGCCGGTCCGCAGAAGAAGGACGTACCGGTATTCTGCTTGAGGCTTCAGCTGTGGGACCGCAGCTTTCTCTTTCTGTAAACGGGATAGAAATCTTGGAGACAGAGGATGACCGTTTTTCATACGGCATGACCGGCCTGGGGATGAGTGAACCCGGCAGGATCCTCGTTTCTGATCTGCATATAAGCGGGAATTGTGACGGGGAGGACAGCCCGCCGGATCCGTGAACCCGCAGGTGAAACATGGCTTCCGGACTTGCAAATCCAGCGGGAATACAGTATAGTGTGACCGTTGCCGTGCCGCATCGGAAAACATCTCATGCATCAGACAGGGCAATGTTGACGGAAAATTGACTGCGATCAGGCGCGGAGGAAGAAGACATGGCGCACATACAGCCTTTTCGGGCCTTTCGTCCCACAGTGGAAGAAGCCCCTGTGATCACGGCTCTGCCGTATGATGTATACAATGTTCACGAAGCACGCGCGGCAGTACAGGAGGCACCGCGTTCCTTTCTGGCAATAGACAGGCCGGAAGCACATTTTCCCGAGGGGACCGATATATATGCACCTGCGGTTTATGAAAAAGCGGGTGAGATCCTGAGAGAATGGTTCCGTGAGGGACGTTATATACAGGAAGAAACACCCTGTTATTACATCTGGGAGATGACGATGGACGGCAGGACGCAGACAGGACTTGTCTCCTGCTGTGCCACGGAAGATTACGATGTGGGTGTGATCAAAAAGCATGAAAATACACGCCCAGAAAAAGAAGAAGACCGCGTGCACCACATCGAAGGATGCGGAGCACAGACGGGGCCGGTCCTGCTGGTCTACAGACAGGAAAAACTGCTGAAGACCCTGATGGAAGAAGCAAAAGCGTCGGATCCCATATATGATTTTACAGATGCTACGGGTGTATATCATCGGATCTGGAGGATTGCCGGAAACGGAAAGGTGGCTGCGGTAACAGAAGCCGCCGGGCGAATCAACAGTCTGTATATTGCCGACGGGCATCACCGCGCGGCAGCAGCCTCCGCCATTGCGCGGGAAAGAAAAGCCCACGGCAGCAGGGGCGTACAGAGAGAGTATTCGTATTTCCTGACAGTCATGTTTGCCGAGGAAGAAATGCTCATTCTGGATTATAACCGGATCGTGAAAGACCGAAACGGTATGACAGATGAAGAGATACTGGAAAAACTGAAAACCGTTTTTAAGGTCAGTGATCCGCAGGATGCCATGTACCGGCCGGAAGAGAAGCGGGAGATGGGTTTATGTCTCGGCGGAAAGTGGTACAGGCTGCAGACGAAGGAAGATCTGTACGGAGATGATCCTGTATCGGCACTGGATGTTGAGTATCTGCAGAAACATGTGCTGGAACCGGTCTGGGGCATTACAGAGCCGGGATCGGATCCGCGTATCGAGTTTATCGGCGGAGACCGCGGGCTGGAAGAACTGGAGAGGCGCTGCGGCGAAGATGCTGTCGCTGCCTTTGCCCTGTTCCCGACTTCCATGTGGGAGCTGATGGATGTGGCAGATGCCGGCATGCTGATGCCTCCGAAGTCTACCTGGTTCGAGCCTAAGCTGCGCACCGGGCTGTTCATACACGAAATAGAAGAAAAATGATATCCCGGCTTTTGCGTCTGAAAGCATCAGGAAAACGGGAAGGGCAGGATGCATATGACACTGAAAAGTGATTTTGAAGTCAATAATTCCATGCGGAATGCGCCGATCGGTGTGTTCGACTCCGGACTGGGCGGTCTGACAGTCGTCCGGGAGATCATGAGAAATCTGCCTGATGAGAGCATAACTTATTTCGGAGATACGGCGAGGGTTCCCTACGGAAATAAATCGCGGGAGACAATCCTGCGGTATTCGCGGCAGATCGTACATTTTCTGGAAGAAAAAAAGGTCAAGGCCATTGTAGTCGCCTGTAATACGGCGAGTGCGCTGGCACTGGATACGATCGAAAAGGAACTGTCGCTGCCGATCCTCGGCGTCGTCCGGCCGGGTGCGGATATGGCGATCGCCAACACGGTGAATAAGCGGGTCGGAGTCATTGCGACAGAAGGTACGATCCGGAGCGGTCTGTACCGGAAACTGATCTGCGGAGCCGATCCGGAAATGCAGGTATTTGAAAAAGCGTGCCCGCTTTTTGTGCCGCTGGTCGAGGAAGGCTGGACAAAAGATCCGATCACGGAAGAAGTTGCCCGCAGATATCTTGGTGATATACTGGAAAAAAATATCGATACCCTGATCATGGGCTGCACGCACTATCCGCTGCTGAGATCCCTTCTGAAAAAAGTCGTCGGTGATTCCGTACAGCTGGTCAATCCCGCCTATGAGACAGCACAGGCTCTTAAGAAGATGCTGGATGAGAAAGGACTGCGGCACGATCCCGTTTCTGTCGGGGAAGAATGCGGACGGTACCGCTATTATGCCAGCGATTCGGTGGAACATTTCATGGATTTTGCCAATCGGATTCTGCCGTATTACTCGGTCGGAGCCGAACTGGTCGCCATAGAAAACTACTGAGGCGCCGGGCTGAGACCATACAAAAAAAGAGCCGTGAGGCTCTTTTTTTGTATGTATGCACAGCATACATATTCTGTTCCGGAGTTTGCGGCATCGCCGTTCTTCAGGCTTCGCCGCGCCCCTTTTTCAGCAGCTGCTCGAATTTGCTTTCTTTCTTTGCTTTCGCAGCAGTGGTGCTGACATTTCCTCCGCGCACGGAGCGGACACCGGTAATGTACAGGCCGCTCACATCAGCTTTGATCTCACGCTTGACGGGGATCTGCTCAAATACCTGTTTTTCAGTCAGGAAGGTCATGACCTTCGGACCGACTTTTGCCTTTACGACCGGATATTTGAACATGCGGGAGAGGCGGGGCATCTGTGCGATCACATAATCCGGAAAACCGGCATCCTGCAATTTCATCTTTTTCTTATCGATTACGAGCATGGAATACGTCTGTTTGTAGGAATTGATCTGTTCCTGCTGCGCATCGTGCCGCTTCTGGATCCGTTTGCTCATTATGTTAAGGATCACGATGGCGACAATGGCGGCAGCCAGGATGATAAAGGTGACTATCCAAGCGGTAGACATAAAGTAACCTCCTAACTATTATCACTGACCGTACTCTGTTCACAGTTCCGGTTCAGAACGAATCCCAATTATCATAGCATTCCTTACACCAAAAGGCAATGGAATTTGCTTGATG
>CACZSZ010000007.1 GCA_902783945.1 uncultured Lachnospiraceae bacterium | reverse complement strand
TAAAAGGGCAAATTCCCGGATCCTGTCTGCCGAAAGTCCGCAGACTTCCGCTGCTTTTTCCGGCGTCCATCCGCAGAACTCATCGTACAGTTCAGTAAAACCTATTGTATTGGCATCTATATAGTCTCTGTCAAGAAGTCCCTGCCTGTCCAGTTCGTTCATGACAGCCATCAGGAATGCACTGTCCGTACCGGGCCGTATCAGGAACACATCATCACACAGAGATGCCGACGAATTGGCATACACATCCACCATGAGGATCTTCGCCCCGTTCTTCTTCGCCTGCTGCAGAAACGGAACGGCATGTATATGCGTGCTTTCGGGATCGTCAGAATACACCAGTATGACATCACGATCCGTGATCTCTCCGACCGGCAGGCATGTATGCTTACCTGCAACCAGCTCAAAAGCAGTGCCCCTGCCGATCCCGCAGACGGTACGTCCCAGTTCGGCGCCTCCCAGAAGATTAAAAAAAGCTTCTCCGCAGTTTCGCTGGATCACGCCCATCGTACCGGCATAAGAATATGGTACGATCGTATCTGCCCCGTATGTTCCGATGATCTGCTTCCATTTCCTGCAGATCTCTTCGACCGCCTCTTTCCAGGTAATGGGTTCAAACGACTCTCTTTTTCCTTTTTCTCCCACGCGGCGATACGGCGTCATGATCCTCTGAGGGCTGTAGATATCTTCCTCATAATGCTGCATTTTGCGGCACAAAAAACCTCTGGTCACAGGATGATCCGGATCTCCCTGCACTTTCGTGATCTTTCCATCCTCAACGGTCAGCAAAAGCCCGCAGGAGTCCGGACAGTCATACGGACACACGCTTCTGTACTGCTGTTTCATTTTCACTCTCTTCCTCCCGTTGGATACACCGGTTTACCGTACTATCTCAGTTTTCAGACTTCCAGGCTGTACCGCTCCCGCACTGTACGGCCTTTTCATAAATCATTTTTGCTGCCACAAGATCCTGCACGGCGACGCCCACTGTCTCAAACACCAGAATTTCTTTATCGTTTTTCCGGCCTGGAATCCTTCCCAGCAGAAGCTCTCCCAGATCGCCGGTGAGATCTGCTTCCGTTATCGTCCCGTCTGCCAGAGGTTTGAGGATATCACCGGATTCTGAAAGAACCGCCTCACGGGAGTCAAAATAGATTCCGGATGCCCGTACCAGCAGTTCCGGAGGCAGTTCCTGCATGTGAGGCTGATAGGCACCTACGGCACTGACTGTCGCCCCTTCCTTTACCTTTTTTCCGTCAAATACAGGCGTCTCGGAAGGTGTCACCGTGATGATCAGATCCGCATCTTCGATCGCCTCATCAGATGTTCCTGCTGTTTCAAAGGAAACCTCATACGCATCTAGTGTCTGTCTCATCCGTTCTGTGAACTCCCGGCACCGCTCTGCGTTCATATCAAAAATCTTTACCTTCGAAAGCTTTCTGACTGTCAGCATAGCTTCCAGCTGTGCCGGGGCCTGACCTCCCGTGCCGATCAGCGCTCCTGTGCGGCATTCCTTCTTTGCCAGCAGATCAAAAGCCGCCCCGGAAGCCGCACCTGTGCGGTACTGCGTCACGGTATTGCCGTCCAGAACTGCCGCTATTTCCCCCGTACTGCCGTCAATCAGAAGGACCTGTGCCGGACAGACCGGTTTCCCATGCTCTGCATTATGCGGAAACACGTTTATGATCTTCAGCGAAGCCGCCTCCATGCTTTCCGCATATGCCGGCATAAACAAAAAGCAGCCATCCGCAGACGGAGCCTGGATGTTCGTGCGCAGCGGCACATCCACAGCACCTTCCGCCAGCATTTGGAATGCCCGTTTATCCGCCTCGACCGCGTCACGCATCGTAAATACTTTCTGTATGTCCTGCCTGGAAATCAGCAGCATCTCACATACCTCCGCGCATTTTCCGTTCTGTCTGTTCTGTCTTTACTCCTGTATATATACCATATTTTCCTCTGTCCCTGCAAACTTATACATACTGCATATAATTGACATTACAGAGCAAAAATAATAGAATGTCTACGGTCGGAATCATGCTTTATAAAAAAAGTATAAAATAGTCTCTTTACCTGCAGAAACTATTAGCGCCGGGGCCCTCTGGGCTGACGAGGCTGGCAGTGATCGAAACATTCGGCGGATGCTGCCACGGTCCGCAGCGGACCGACAGAAAAGATACAAAAACCAGAAGCAATTCTGAAACAGAATTCCTTTCAGCGCTGCAGCATGATCCGGTATGTATCTTTCAATATGCATTGTATAAAGGAGAGTAAACATGCGGGTTATTATTCAGGAAAACTATGAAAATATGTGTAAATGGGCTGCCAACTATATTGCGGCAAAGATCAATGCCCATAAGGAAGACCGTCCGTTCATTCTCGGCCTTCCGACCGGCTCCTCACCGATCGGTGTCTATCAGGAGCTGATCAAAAAAAACAAGGCCGGTGAAGTGTCCTTTATGAACGTCGTTACCTTCAATATGGACGAATACGTAGGACTGCCCCACGAGCATGACCAGAGCTACTGGTATTTCATGCATGACAATTTCTTTGACCACATCGAGATCCCGGCTGAAAATATCAATATTCTCAATGGTATGACTGACGATCCCGAAGGCGAGTGTGCACGTTACGAAGAAAAGATCAAATCTTACGGCGGCATCGACCTGTTTATGGGCGGCATCGGCGTAGACGGTCACATTGCTTTCAACGAGCCTTTCACTTCTCTGACATCACGCACAGGTGTACGCGATCTGACCACCGATACACGCATCGTTAATTCACGTTTCTTCGACAAC
>CACZSZ010000006.1 GCA_902783945.1 uncultured Lachnospiraceae bacterium | reverse complement strand
TGATGGGTGAAAACGGCGCAGGCAAATCCACATTGATCAAGGTGCTGACAGGGGTTTATTCCAAAGATGAAGGGGAGATCCGCATTGAAGGCATTGAGGACGCGATCAATATCCGTTCGCCTCAGGAAGCACAGAATTACGGGATCAGCACTGTGTACCAGGAGATCACGCTCTGCCCCAACCTGACGGTTGCGGAGAATATGTTCATCGGGCGTGAAAAAGGTACCCGTGTTCAGTGGAAAGAAAGAGAGAAGAAGGCATCCGCGCTTCTGGACAGTCTGGGGATCCCGGCGAGAGCAAAACAGCAGCTGGGCAGCTGCTCTCTGGCCGTGCAGCAGATGGTGGCCATTGCCAGAGCAGTGGACACAGACTGTAAAGTCCTGATCCTGGACGAACCCACGTCGTCTCTGGATGACAAGGAAGTGGCCATGCTGTTCAAACTGATGCGGGATCTGCGGAAAAGAGGCGTCGGCATAATTTTTGTCACCCATTTTCTGGAGCAGGTATATGAAGTCAGTGACCGTATCACAGTCCTCCGGAACGGAGAACTGGTCGGAGAATATGAAATAGGGAAACTGCCGCAGGTGGAACTGGTGGCCAAAATGATGGGTAAGGAACTGGAAGGACTGTCCGTCATCAAGAAGAGTACTGCAGCCGCAGACTCTTCCAAAAAGGATGTCTACTATGAGGCAGAGGGCCTTTCCAGTGTGGAAGCCAGGCCGTTTGATTTTCATATTGCCAGGGGCGAAGTCAATGGCTTTACAGGACTTCTGGGTTCCGGACGGAGCGAGAGCGTCCGGGCAATCTACGGAGCGGACCATGTCACGGGCGGCAAAATCACAGTAGACGGAAAACAGGTGAAGATCACCAAACCGATCCAGGCCATGCGGAACGGGATCGGCTATCTTCCGGAAGACAGGAAACGCGACGGCATCATCGCCGATCTGTCCGTCCGGGATAACATTATCCTTGCACTGCAGGTAATGAAAGGATTTTTCCATCCCTTCTCAAAAGCACAGGCAGAAGCGTTTGCTGATGAATATATCAAGGCACTGGATATCAAGACGGCTTCGGCGGATACGCCCATCAAGTCTCTGTCCGGCGGCAACCAGCAGAAAGTGATCCTGGCGCGGTGGCTGCTGACCCACCCGCAGTACCTGATCCTGGACGAGCCCACCCGCGGGATCGATGTGGGGACCAAGACTGAGATCCAGAAACTGGTACTGAAACTTGCAGACGAGGGCATGAGCATCACCTTTATTTCTTCGGAGATCGAAGAGATGCTCCGGACCTGTTCCCGCCTGATCGTCATGAGAGACCGAAAGATGGTAGGAGAACTGACCGGGGATGAACTTACACAGGATCGTGTCATGATGACGATCGCAGGAGGTGAGCAATAATATGGCGAAAAAACTAAGTAATTATTCCCAGCTGCTGATCCCGCTCATTGCCATTCTGCTGCTGATCCTGTTTAATCTGATCCGGGATCCGGAGTTTTTCTCGGTAGGGATCGCAGCGAACAATAACGGATTTCCGGTGCTGCAGGGCAATCTGATCAGTATTCTGAATGGTGCTTCGGAACTGGTGATCCTTTCCATGGGCATGACGCTGGTCACGGCGGCTTCCGGCGGGCAGGATATCTCTGTCGGCGCTCTGGCGGCCATCGCCGGCAGCGTGTTTGTGAAAGTACTGAAGAGCGGCTCTTCCATAAACGGCGGAACCGTGATCGCTGGGTTTATCCTCTGCTGTATCGTTGCCATGATTTTCGGGTCTGCCAACGGTACACTGGTAGCCTGTTTTAAGATACAGCCCATGATCGCGACCCTGATCCTGTTTACCTGCGGCCGGAGTATCGCCTACTGGATCAACGGCGGCGCGACTCCGACCTTGGAAAGCCCGATCATCACCGCGATCGGCAGCTTCATTCCGGGGATACCGGTTCCGACGCCGATCCTGATCGTGATCGTGACGGGGATCGTGTTCGCACTGGTCTTCCGGTTTACGAACCTGGGTCTGTATGTACAGACAGTCGGGATCAATCAGGGCGCCGCAAGACTGAATGGCATTAATCATATCTGGATCAAACTCCTGGCATTTATCATCCTGGGGGCATGCTGCTCCGTTGCCGGAATGATCAATGTGTGCCGCCTCAGTCTGATCAATCACGAGACCATCCTGATCAACATCGAGATGGACGCCATCTTGGCCGTTGCCATCGGCGGCAACTCTCTGGGAGGCGGAAAATTCAGGATGATCGGATCTGTCCTTGGCGCCTATGCCATCCAGATGCTGACGATCACACTGTATGCCATGAAAGTTTCGTCTACAGATGTGAAGGCCTACAAGGCGATCGTGATCATCATCCTTGTTGTCATGGGTTCTCCGGTGGTGAAGGAAGCTGTGGGGAATTTCTGGAATAAGCGGATAAAACGGAACCATGCAGCAGTCGGAAAGGGGGCTGAATCATGAACGGAAAAAGACAGAGAGAACCGATTTCCGACACGATGCTCCTGATGAGCATCACTATCGGAATCTTTGTAGTGATGTATGCCCTGGCCATGATCATCCTGGGCGGCGGTTTCCGGAAACCGCAGATGCTTTTCGACATGCTCAACGACAACGCGTTCCTGCTCATTATCGCGTGCAGCCTGACCATCGTCATGATCACGGGCAGTATCGATATTTCCGTCGGAAGTGTGACTGCGCTGGTCACCATGGTGGGCGTCATGATCCTGAACGGGGGTCTGCCGCTGTTTGAGAATATCCGTCTGAAGATCGGAGCAGGAGAACATTTCCGGATCTTTATGGCCGTGATCGCCGCGCTGGTGATCGGCCTGCTGTACGGCCTTGTGCAGGGGTATCTCATCGCATATCTGCAGATCCAGCCATTTATCATCACACTGGCCGGTCTGTTTTTCGGCCGCGGTATGATCACCATCATCAGCGTGGATCCGCAGAAGGCTCCGCAGGATCTGATGGATATCCTTCAGACAAGGATCAATATTCCGTTTCTGGGATCTCCGAATAAAAAGGGCGTCATGATCCCGGCACACATCGAGATCGGTGTGGTGATCGCACTTGTGCTGGTCGTTCTGGTATTCGTCCTCCTGCGTTATTTCAAGCTGGGGCGCAGCTTCTATGCGGTCGGCGGCAATCAGCAGAGTGCCCTGATGCTGGGCGTCAATGTGCGCCGCACCCGTTTCCTGGCACATCTGCTCAGCAGTTTGCTTGCGGGTGTCGCGGGCCTGGTATTTATGATGCATGTCGGTGCCGGAAACGCCACCAATGCCAACGCCTCGGAGATGAATGCCATCGCCAGCTCCATTATAGGAGGCACGCTTCTGACGGGCGGTGTCGGAAATGTGATCGGTACGTTCTTCGGTGTTCTGACGCTGACAACGATCAAAGCGATCGTTGTCACCTCCGGACTGCGGGATCCCTGGTGGCAGTCGATCACGACGGGCGTCATGCTGTGCTTCTTTATCATTCTGCAGAGTATTGTCCTGTCCAGAAGAGGAAGAGGCGGATTCCGTCTGCCTCAGTGGCTGAAGTGAAGGAAATGCCAGGAATGAGAAAACCCGGAAGTGCCGTGATATGGTCAGGCGCTTCCGGGTTACTTATGTTATGGAACATCTGACGAAATGATATTTCACATATTTACCTTTTGCCTTCGGTATCATATGATAGCTATATATGGGAACCCCGGCAGTGTTTGTATGGATAACAGACGTCCTGTACATAAGGCGGCTTCAGGACAAGCCGCGGAAAGGATCCGGTTATGGCTTTTACGGCAATGGAAAATATGCGTCACATCAATCGCAGCATATACGGCGGGAATACCGGCCCGCAGCAGCCTTCGCTTTTCTCTGCGGGCAGGGGATACGATCTGAAATCTGCAGCGCTCCGCTTTATCCATGAGCGGTGTGAGGGGCTCCGGTTTGATCCGGACATCGATGAGAGAGAACAGAATACAGGTACCTGGGAAGGGACCGGCTTAAAAAAGGGACAGGTTCCGTTTGCCCTTCAGATGGACGTGAACCGGCTCTGTCTGGAGCGTGAGCTGGAAAAATTTATCGACTCCGGTGTGGCGGAGGATGCCTATACGATTTATTACTGCTATCTGGAAATGTTTTTCGGGCATTACGGTAAATCCAAGAAAATGGTGGAACTTCTCTCAGAGTTTGAGTCCAACGGCAGTTCTCTGCTCATGAAGCACAGGGATCACTATTCTCATTCAGTGTATGTTTTCGCACTGGGACTGGCGGTCTATGAGACCAATGCCGCATACCGCAGAAAATTCAAGATATTCTACGGATTTGATCCGGCGGATGAAAACAGGGAAGAGGATCATGCGGCAGCCTGCTCTTTTCTGGAGTACTGGGGGCTGACGTCTCTTTTCCATGACATCGGATATCCTTTCGAACTGCCGTTTGAACAGGTCATGTCCTACTATGAAGTGGCTGGTCAGAAACGGGGGAAAGGCAGCCTTTTCATAGCTTATCATGACGTGGATACGATCACGGCTCTCGGAGATGAGGTCCGAAAGCATTTTGCTGAGCTGTACAAACGGTCATTTACATCCACAGAGGAACTGTTTGCATTCGGAATAACGGATAAACTCGGGGAAGCCTACGACTTTAAAGAAGACTACATACTGAAAAAAATCCATGACAAGCCGGTCAAACCGGACAGTTTCGGCTACTACATGGATCATGCTTACTTCAGTTCCGTGCGGCTGTTCCGGGAGATCGTGAATTCTATCGGTATCGATAAGGTCACGGAGAAACATATTGACGCTCTGACGGCGATCCTGCTCCACAACAGTCTGTTCAAGTTTGCCGTTTCCTTTTACAAAGAAGATTATCACAAAGAACCTCTCCGCATGGAGGTGCATCCGCTGGCCTACCTGCTGATGCTCTGCGACGAACTGCAGTGCTGGGACCGCACGGCTTACGGCCGCAATTCCCGCACGGAACTGCATCCCATGGCTGCCTCCTTTGATTTTGCGGGGAATGCGATCCGGGCCATTTATTATTACGACAGAGAGGAACAGGAAAAAATCGACGCGTTCAAGCTCGACTACCGGACGTGGGAAAAGAACGGGGAAGAAGGCGAAGCCCCCCGCCTGAAAGCGTATTCGGATATGGCGGAAAAGGAAGAACGTTTCACGGGGGATATCGAGAAGATCGTGAATACTGCGGATATCCCGCTCACAGTTATACCGAGTATCGCGGATGTCGACAGGAAGAGTAAGCACACGTATCTCTCTTCCAGCAATTTCCTTCATTTGTACGATTTTGCCGTCGCTCTGAATGCGCGGTACGATCACCAGGGGGAAGAGAGAAAGATCCCCACAAAGCAGCTGGAGAAAGAGTTTGAAGAGCTCTCTCTTGAGTATCAGCTTTCCAATATCAATCAGGCGAAGAGTTTTGCAAAATATCTGGATGCTCTGAATTGTTTCTATACGGACCGCCCGGTGGACTATGACATGATCACTCGGTTTACAATGGGGCAGATCGCGGTCTTCGCTCCGATGGAGCATGCGCGCTGGGTCCGTGAGCACATCGCGATGGGATGGGAGAAAGGGGATCTGTATGAGACGGCGGAACTGCCGGAAGATATGATCCGGCGGTACGGTGATGAAAAGACGGCCAGGAAGGCTCTGAGAGAGCAGCTGCGCATGCATAAACTGGCGATGGATGGCAATCCCGGCGAAGAAGAGATTCATGCACATTACGATGCGCTGCCGGAGAAGGAAAAACTCAAAGATTACGAACCGTTCAACAGCATGCTGAAGCTGGTCAAAAAGTTTGACGGCCTGCGGATTTATTCGCTGGAGTAGAGTCACTTGGTAAAAGGAGAACTAATCACATGGGACTTTTTACAAAGAAGACGTATGATGCAGGTGTTTTATCGGAGGACGAGAGGGGAGTTCTGATACTTGCTCTGAGACATTTCAATTTTTCAAGACTGGCATACGGAGGAAGCCTGGTGGAAAACAGGGAGGTGACAGCTGCCAGCACAAACCTGCTGCACAACAGTATGAAGAAGCGTGATGTCAAGGTCGCTATCGAATGTGCCGGCAGGTTCGTGGAAGTTCTGAAAAAAGATATGGATGATTCCAACCCGAAATGGATGTTCCAGAAAAATATGGAGAGGGAAATGGTCAAGACGCTTCCCCTCATACAGAAAAAGCTGGAAGCAATGCTGAAATGACATCAAGTATTTTGAATTACTGCGAAGAGTTTTACCGGGAAAAAAAAGAGTGTACGGCGCCGCCTGCGCATATTGAAAAAGAGATCTCGGATCCGGTACTGGAACAGATCGATGAGGTATACAGCGCCGCGGACAGTCTGAGCCTGCAGCATGCAGAAAAATACCGCAGGATCATTTTTGCTCTGTCTGTGGCGGGAACACTGCTGGCCATAGCCTTTCT
>CACZSZ010000005.1 GCA_902783945.1 uncultured Lachnospiraceae bacterium | reverse complement strand
TCCGTTTGAGAGAGACAGAACAGAGTTCATGGCATGAATGCAGCCGGGTCCGCTGTGCAGCACGGGGAGCACGCCGTCAATGGCGAGGGCCGTGTAGATCCCGGCCATCCCGCAGCCGACCCGCTGCTGCTCGGGGCAGGCATGCTTCGTCTTCTCACTCATGTCCGCATCCCCCCTCGTTCTCTCTTTCCCGGAGCTCCGTTTCGTCTCCCGGCCCGCCGTGTCCGATACCCATTCCACTCCCGTCTCCCGGGCCGCTGCATCTGCTGCCCATTCCGCTGCCGTCTCCCGGACCGCCGCACCGGCCGCGTCTGCCCGCACCTCTTCTTCCGCAGCAGGATCCTGCCGTCTCTCCCGGACGGGGACCGTCATCGTCTGCCTTTTTATAAAACTGTCCCGGTTCCAGATTTTCAAATTCCTCTGTGAACGGAGACCGGTATCGCTTTCGGAGCGAGTCGAATACCGCCGTGTTCCGGAAAGCCGAAACCAGTGCATCCGCAAACAGATACAGACCTCTGTAGCCGATGATGTTGATACCGAGACCCGGATCCAGACAGGGCACGCCGGCTTTGGCCGACCAGCTGCCGGCACCGTGGGCACGTGTGATCACGATATCCGGTTTGTATTTTTTAACGGCAAGATAATTTTCCATCTGCTGGGCATTATTGACTGTCACGGATACATCCATGCCCAGCTCCCACACATCCGCAACCGGTGTCCGCGCGGTGCGGTCCGGTGTCTCGTCGATAAGCGGATCATAATGATATGAAACAGCGTGCACCGCTTCCATGCCCAGTTCCTTCAGCATTCTGACCATTTCAAAAACATAGCCGGAACCCAGGGCCACCAGTGCTGTTTTTCCTTTAAGAAGCGGCTTCAGCTCATCGATTTTTGCCTGGTATTTCTTCTTTTCTTCCGCCACGGCGTCAGCCGCTTCTTTTTCTTTTCCCAAATATGCGCCCAGATCTTTCATGAACCGCTCGAATCCGATCCCGCCGTTCGGCTGGTGTACATGAAGATATTTCACGCCATACTCCTGTTCCAGATAGGTCAGGATATAAGACGCATCCACATCACACTGCCCAAACGACACGACGGCGGACGACGCTTTCTGATAATCCTCAACCGTACTGCCGGCCGTCAGAAAAAGCATCTCCAGTCCGAGTTTCCGGAAGACCGGTTCCAGCGTCTCGGAAGCAAGCGAAGCAAACCCTGCATAGATGATCGTATTGGTCTTTACCGCAGAGGGACGGAATCTTGTTTTCCCCACGGCATGAAAATGCGACTCGAAGCCGACCGACCAGATATTGGAGCGCATACCGGCGGCTCCCAGTACAACGACGGGTATGCCCAGTTCCTCCGTGAGCTCATCCGCCACAGCACCCACATCCTCTCCTATGATGGCAGAAGTACAGCTTGTGGCGATGTAGATCTCCAGGGGGTGATGCCTCTCAAACGCTCCCCTCACGGTCTCCCGGAGTTTATCGGCCGCTCCGAAAACGGTGTCGGATTCCGTAAACTTCGTCGTGAACATCCGGATATTGTCCCGGTATTCTCCGCCCGGTCCCGGATCGTTCATGCTGTAGCCGCCTATAAAAGTCATCTCCACCCCGCAGCACCCGATCGGCGCGTGGTCCACCACAAGTGTGCCGGGAATACCCAGCACCGATGTGACCGCCGTAAGATGTGCGCAGTAGGTTCCCGTGGTGAAACACCGGGTCCTGTTTTTCAGACAGCCCCTGCAGCCCTGTTCCGTCAGGTCTTTCAGGGTACCTTCATAGCCGGTGACAGAACGCGTCCGGATCTCCCGGACCGCCGGTTCCTCAAGATGCAGATCAATGGCCATATCACTCTTTCCTCAATTCCTTCCGGAATACGTTTCTTCGGTTTATTTCAGATCCTCCAGGATCCGCTTTTTCAGTTCCAGAAATACCGGATCAAATTGTCTCGCCTCTTTTTTCCCGTCTCCGAATGCCGGGGTAAGCATGACCTCGTCCCTGATCCGGCTCGGTTTGTCCGAAAGAACAAGAATCCTGTCGGACAGCAGGATGGCCTCTTCAATATCGTGCGTGATCAGCAGGATCGTGAGTCCGAGTTCCCTGCTCACGCCGATCAGCCACTGCTGCAGTGATCCCCGGGTTATGGAGTCCACCGCCCCGAAGGGTTCATCCAGCAGCAGCACGTCCCCTGATGACAGGAAGGTGCGGAGCAGGCTCGCCCGCTGCCGCATACCGCCGGACATCTCATTCGGATACCGCCGCTCATATCCTTCCAGCTGGAACTTCGTAAAGAACGGTGCCGCTCTGTTCTCCGCCTCTGCTTTTGCCGTGCCCGCAAGTAGATCTGGCAGGATCACATTCTCCATACAGGTTTTCCAGGGGAGCAGCAGATCCTTCTGCTGCATATATCCCACCTTCCCTTCGACACGGATCCCGCCTGCGTCCGCCTCCAGAATACCGGTCAGAATATTCATGATCGTGCTTTTGCCGCATCCGCTCGGGCCCAGCAGTGTGACCAGTTCTCCCTCATCGACATAAAAAGAGATATCGCTCAATATCTCCTTCTCTCCGAACTGCTTGCGGATTCTGTTCACTTCTAATTTATGTTCCGTCATACCCGTTTTCCTTCATATAGTCCCGTTCCAGTAGATGACTTTTCTGCGGATCAGGTTCAGGATACCGATCAGCGCCAGACTCATCAGGACAACAAAAATCACTGCGGCAAACACCTTGTCCAGCGCATATGTCTGTTTGGCCCGGAGCATATAGACACCGATGCCGCGGTCACCACCGAGCCACTCCGAAAGAATGGCCGCCACCAGCATCCAGGTCACCGAGATACGCAGCCCGGAAAAAAAATACGGCAGCGCACAGGGAAATTTCAGATGCCTGTATATCTGCCCTTCTGTGGCTTTCCACACCCGGAACATATTCAGGCAGTCTCTGTCTACCTGGGAAAAACCGTCTGTCAGATTGACCGTGATCGGAAAGAAACACATGACTACCACGAGAATGATCTTAGGCGCGATCCCGAATCCGAACCAGATGATCAGCAGCGGCGCGATCGCCATGACCGGCACCGTCTGCGAGATCACCAGCAGGGGATAGACCGTCTTTTTTACCAGCGGGAACCGGTCCATCCAGACCGCGATCAGGACCGACAGCCCGACGGAAATCCCGATGCCGACGGCTCCCTCCCAGAGCGTCGCTCCCGCATGATGCATGATCAGTGAAAAATCCCCGCGGAAGGCCTGCAGGACCTGCAGCGGTCCCGGAAGGATATACGAGGGGATCTTAAAGACCCTCACGACGATCTCCCAGACGATGACCGCTGCCAGAATAGTGATCAGCGGATATATGAAGCTGTTTTTTTCTTTGCGCATGCTCTTATTCCGGAATTTTTACTTTGGAAGATACTCGTTTGTAAAGGCCATGTTCACATCGATCGGATTCTCCATCATGCCGTTTTCATTCATGAAATCAGCATACTTCTGCCATACTTCCTCATCCTGCCATCCCCACTGCGGCGCATCCTGCGCGTACCGCTCGGAGAGATACTTCTGCCCTTCTTTCACGATCGTTTCGTCCAGCTCCGGTACCGCCTTTAACAGAATCTCAGCGGCCTCTTCCGGATGCCCGATCGCATATACGTATCCTCTCGTTGTGGCCATGACAAAATCCGTTACCATCTGCGGATCCGCTGCCGCGACATTCGTATTTACGATCATGACCGGCGTATAATAGTCGAAAGCATCGCCATAATCGCGGACAGGGAGATACTTGTATTCCACGCCTTCCTTCTGCAGACCGATCAGCTCCGCAGCCTCAAAGACCCAGATGAAATCAATCCCGTTCTGCAGAGATGTCAGCGTGTCGGTGTCTCCAAGATCCACAAAACGGATCGAATCCGGATCCACGCCATTGTTCTCTGCAATAGTCCGGACAACTTTTTCCTCCAGTGTCCCACCATATCCGCCATATGTCTTTCCGCCCCAGTCGGCCGGAGACTCAATACCGGTTTCCTTCAAAGAAACGAATCCCGATGTGTTGTGCTGAATGATCGCTGCAACGCTTTTCACGGGCATCGGATCCCTGAGAGAGATCGCCGAAAGCGTATCTTCTGTGTTGCTGATCCCGAAATCCCCTTTCCCTGTTGCTACCAGCTGTGTCGCCGTCTCCGCGTAGGGAATCTGGATATCCACATCAAATCCGGCCTGCTCATAATATCCCAGTTCTCTGGCGACATAAATTCCGGTATGGTTGGTATTGGGCGTCCAGTCCAGCAGTACCGTCACCTGCTGTCCCTCCGCCGCTTTTGTTTCCACGGCTCCGGAAAACATTGCAGCACCGGCGAGGCACAGCGCCCCGGCCAGAACAGCCGCTTTCAAAATCATTCCTGTTTCCGGTTTTCCTGTCATCTCTTTTGTCCGTCTCATCTTTTATCCCCTTTTCGAAAGTATTATCCGTGTGAAAAAGTCTCTTCCCATGGTTCGTGTTCTCCGTAAAGTTTCCTGCCGAAATCTTCTTTCCCCAGCACGCCCGCGGCATCAGCCCGGCAGTGACGGCAATGACGGAATACGGCCAGCGATCTGCCTGCCGCAGCCCGGGCCGCCTCGGTCTCCCGGCATTCGGGCGCAGGAATATCCGCCATATCCGCCTGAGGGATCAGAGGTATGATATTGCTCATGGAAGCGCCGGCTTCCGCCGTCCGCGCAGCCACTTCCCCGATATGCGTGTCATTGATCCCGGGGATCAGCACGGTGTTGATCTTAACCGCAATGCCCAGATCCGCTGCCTTCCGGATCCCTTCCAGCTGCCTGCGGATCAGAATTTCGGCCGCTTCTTCTCCTGTTACATTTTTTCCCTCATAAAAGATACCGTCGTTGATCTTCGCCTCGACGGCCGGATCAACAGCATTCACTGTGACTGTAAGTGCATCCAGATGTATCTCCGCCAGTTCCCCGGCCGCTTCCGGGAGCCTGAGCCCATTCGTACTGAGGCATTTGATCAGTTCCGGATGTACCCGGTCAAGAATGCGGAATGCTTCAAGAGCGTGCGGAGATGCCAGCGACTCCCCGGGTCCTGCGATCCCTACTGTAGTGATCTGCGGACACAGCGCGAGTGCTCTTTCCACAATCTCCGGTACTTCCGCCACAGGAAGAACGCGCAGACAGGTACCCGGACGCTCTTCCGTGCGGGTATAAATGCGTCTGCAGTAGCGGCATCGGATATTGCATTCCGGGCTCACCGGAAGATGAAGCCGTCCGGTCTCTCCCGCACGGCCGCTCATGCAGGGATGCTGTTCCCGCAGAGTTTCCCATGTCCGCATGTTCTGGTTCCTTTCCTCCTGCTCCGCAGGACCGGGTCTCATTTCTGCTGTCATCTCTTAAGCCAGCCCGGATTTGGCTGCATGCAGCCATCCGGTCTTGCTTTGAGACGGGACTTATACACGAAAAAAAATGCTGCCGGAGCAGCATTTCAATATGATCACAGCAACAGATCTCAAATCTGTTTTCTGCTCGCTTCCCTACGCTGGTGTTATCCAGATCAGGTAATAAGGGTATTCGGGACTTTGCCGCCCCGCATTCTCAGCTGCCGCTCCCCTAGCTTGCCTTTCAATTGTAGTGACATAATATCACATATGATCAGGAATGTAAAACCAATTCCTTAACATCCTCTGCCTGTTCCGCTATAAAGGCAGCTCCGGCCTGTTCGAGTTCCGAACGTCCGCGGAAGCCCCAGGCCGCGCCGATGCAGGGTATTCCCGCACGGCGGGCGAATTCCACATCCACATCGGAGTCTCCCACGTAAATACATTCTTCTTTCGGCACTCCGGCCTGCGCGATGCAGTCCAGCAATGCTTCAGGATCCGGCTTTCTGGCAAAGCGCTCGCTCTGCCCCTGCATATAAAAGAATTCTTCGCCGCCGAGGAACAGCGTATTCATCAC
>CACZSZ010000004.1 GCA_902783945.1 uncultured Lachnospiraceae bacterium | reverse complement strand
TCTGCCAAAAAGATTTTAATTTACAGACACTTTATAATAGCAATTATATAAAGTATCCCCTGTAAAGTCAATGCGCACATATGTTCCGAAAACCGCTCATTCTGCTTTCTAAAACATAACTGAATTTTAATAAAACAAACTGAAAAGCCGCCACAATGTGACAGCTTTTCTTTTGTTTTCGTATCATTTTCGTATCCCGCGGTCACTTTCTGTCCCGGGTTCGCCCGGAAAACGGAAACATCGCGCTTACGGCCAGTTCAATGTCGCAATAACACCGCGGATGAGGTCGTTGAATTTCTGTGCATCCCAGGCCGCCCTGCCGATGAACAGACCGTCGATGTGCGGCTGCACGATCAGTTCGTTGGCGTTTCCGGGATTGACGCTGCCGCCGTAGAGGACCGGTACGGTCCTGCCGGCCTCGCCGAACAGTTCAATCAGGCAGTCCCGCATGACAATGTGCATTTTTTCAGCATAGTCCGCACTGGCCGGCGTCCCGCCCACACCGATCGACCACACCGGCTCGTAGGCAACCCAGACTCTGTCTGCCTGATCCGCCGTGACACCGTGGAACCCGCTGATGATCTGCTGACGCAAAATCTCGGCACTGATCCCGACTTCTTTCTGCTCTGCTGTCTCACCGACGCAGAGCAGTGTGGTGAATCCGTGTCGCAGACCAGCCAGTACTTTCTTATTTTCTTCCTCGTCCTGTTCACCGAAGGTGTGGCGGCGTTCGGAGTGACCGATCATCACAAAATCCAGACCAAGTTCTTCCATCATGCGCGGAGAGATCTCGCCGGTGAACTGTCCCTGGTCTTCCCAGCACATATTCTGCGGTCCTACCTTGACCAGGCTTCTGTCTACTTCTTTCGTGATCCTGTCAAATGTAAAATATGACGGCAGGATAAACAGTTCAAACGTCTCCCTGTCGATATCGGCTGTGAGCGCCGTCAGATCCTTCAGGAATGTGACCGTTTCTTCTATGGTCTTATACATTTTCAGGTTGCTGCCCATGTACAGTTTTTTCTGCATAGTTTTTTCTCCGTAACTCACATCAGGCTCTTGTCTTTTCCTCGTACTCACGCATGGCATCCACTTTCGGCTGAGAGGCGCATCCCGGTACAAATTCGTTGGTAAGGAACGCTTCGATCAGTTCTTCTCTCAGCTTGTTGCCGATCGTAAAGGCACCCAGACAGGCGATATTGGCATCGTTGCTGAGCCGTGCCCGCTTTGCGGAATAGACATCGGAAAGCAGCGCCGCATACGCGCCCTTGACTTTGTTGGCCGCCAGGCTCATACCCAGGCCCGTTCCGCAGAACAGTATCCCCCGGTCATATTCACCCCGGACAACGGCTTCCGCCACCTCGATCGCGACGTTGGCATAAATCGGATCCTCGCTGCCAAAGTCGGTGACTTCGCCCAGATTTTTTTTCTTGATAAATTCCATCGCTTCTTCTTTTGCCACATGGGCATTCGGGTCGCATCCCACTGCAATTTTCATTCCGTTTCCTCCTTATTTGATGCAAGCCATTTTCTGCGTTCAGACTTTATCCCTGCAGGGCAAACACCTTCATGGCATCGGCGACGTTTTTCTGCATGGCTTCCAGACCTGCCAGGGAGATCGGTGTGAAGAATTTCGGATCGTCGCTCTTCAGGGACTCCAGATATCCGGCCATCGCCGTGCCGCCGGCCTTGTCCATATATGTGAAGTAATTGATCTTTCTCACGCCGGCTGCAACTGCCTTGCGGTAATCTTCCGGACTGACACCGGAACCGCCGTGCATGACCACCGGGACATTGTCCGCCAGTCTGCGCACATCTTTTACAATATCAAAATTCAGCTGCGGTGCGGCTTTGTACAGACCGTGCGTTGTCCCGAAAGAACAGGCAAGGGCCGTAATGCCGGTCTCCGTGACAAACTGTCTTGCCTGCTCCGGATCCGTATACACCTTCTTTGCATTATCGTTGGCGCCGCCGTCGTCACCGCTTCCGGACTCTCTTTTTCCCATGGAGCCGAGTTCCGCCTCTACGGATGCTCCGTGAATAGAAGCCATAGCGACCGCTTTCTTTGTATTGGCTATATTCTCTTCAAACGGAAGAACGGATCCGTCATACATAACCGACGTAAATCCGAGATCCAGTGCCTTCTGAATGTATTCCAGCGTCTCACCGTGATCCAGATGGACACACACCGGAACCTTCGCCTCGGCGGCAGCCTTGATCATGACAGGAGCCATGTATTCAAGCGGCGTCCAGGACTCATGCACCTGCGCAAACTGCACGATGACCGGCAGGTTGAGCTGCTCTGCGGCTCCGATCGTCGCCCGGAGACTTTCCAGATGAGGAGTATTAAACGCACCGACCGCCATAAACTGACGCTCTGCTATATCCAGAATTTCTTTCAAATTAACAATCATGCCAGCACCCTTCCTTTTTAATAGTTATTTGCCACAATGAAATCCACACGGCCCGTCGGGCAGCCGCCCGCCTGTCTGCACGTGCCGCAGCCCACACAGACATGTCCGCCTGAATCCTGCGCAGGAGCTCCCGTCACGACCGCTATTCCATTCGCCGTGCCGATCCTGTCCGCGCCGGCCTGCAGAAGCATTTCTGCCTCCTCCTGTGTATGGATCCCGCCGGAAGCTATGATCTCCAGATCTTCTCCAGCCGCTTCCCGCATAAGACGGATATCCGCAGTGGTCGCACCGGACGCAGAAAATCCGGTGGACGTCTTTACGGCATCTGCACCGATCAGTCTGCAGATCATGCAGGCCTTGAATTTCTCCGCATCATTCAGCAGAGACGTCTCAATAATGACATGAAGTCTGGCTCGGCCGCCCACCGCCCGCTGCACTTCTTCAACATCGTGTTTGAAATACCGCCAGTTTCCGGATTTGATCATGCCGACATGCGCGACCATCTCCACTTCGGAAGCACCATTCTGCACTGCCTCCAGTGCCTCAGCCACTTTGGCCTGCGTCCCGGCTGCGCCGAGGGGAAACCCTACCACACTGGAAATCCCTACGGATGAATACCGCAGACGCTGTGCCGCTTCCGCGACAAACGCAGAATTCACGCACACTGTGGAAAATCCGTATTTTACGGCATCCTCACACAATTCGGCAATCTGTTCTTCTGTCGCATCCGCTTTCAGCAGTGTGTAGCTGATCCGCCCGGCAAGTCCTGTGTTGCAGACAGCAGGTGCAGAAACCTGCCCGCCTGCCGGCACGTCTGCCAGATGCCTGCTGATGGCTTTTGCTATTTCTGTTGCCACAACATTTTCAATCGCACTCATATTTTTCTCCGGTTTCATAGAATTATTCTGCCGACTGATACAGATAAAGACAGTAACCCATTAGAATTATACGGGCCGCATATATCCCCGAAAACCAGACATTTCAAGAAATGGTATAGTATTTCAAGATTCAGACCGACCCCAGCACCCGCACAGCTGTCCTCTCGTCCAGATATACCCGGTTGGGAATGCCTGTCTGCAGTATGCCGAGGACACTTTCCGCGCAGTCCTCTCCGGCCGCCGCAAGGATCCTGAGCCTTTTCTTTTTCAGACCTTCAAAAGAAACTGACATCGTCCGCGCATCCAGATTCGGATCAGCCAGATTCCCGGTGCGGTCCAG
>CACZSZ010000003.1 GCA_902783945.1 uncultured Lachnospiraceae bacterium | reverse complement strand
CTCCTCTTCCTGTCTGCTCGATCACATAAGGGATCAGCGGCATGTTTTATTCCTCCACTTTATCTTCCGCTTCAGCCAGTCCGTCGACTTCCCCGGCAGCCTCCGCGATCAGATCCATCGCCTTGCGGGCGGCCAGATCCTTGCGGAAGTTTTCTTTCTCTTCGTCTGTCAGCACTTCTTTCATCTTCTCGGCGTCCATGCCGTAAGCTTTCGCCATCTCTTCAACTTCGGCGAGGATCTCTTCGTCCGTCACCTCGATGTTTTCGACCTTGGCCACTTCATCGAGCACCAGCTCATTGCGGATCTGGATCTCTGTCTGCGGCTTGACCTGCTCGCGGAGCATATCCATGTTGGATCCGGTGAACTGCATGTACTGATCCAGGCTCATGCCCTGGGAAGCCAGCTGGCGGGCAAAGTTGTTGACACTCTGCTCGGCACGTGTGTTCAGCATCGGCTCCGGGATCTCGATCGTCGCATTTCTGGCGGCGCGGGATACGGCATTGTCGCGGCGGTTCTGTTTCGCCGTGTTTTCCTTGCGCTCCTGCAGCTGTTTTCTCAGATCTTCTTTGTACTCTTCCAGTGTGTCGAATTCGGAGACATCCTGGGCGAACTCATCGTTCAGCTCCGGCAGCTCTTTGCGGCTGATCTTGATGATATTGCAGGTGAAGACTGCGTCTTTTCCCTTCAGCTCTTCTGCGTGATAATCTTCCGGGAAGGTGACATGGACTTCTTTTGTCTCACCGGCCTTGACACCGACCAGCTGATCTTCGAATCCCGGAATGAACGTGTTGGATCCCAGGGTCAGGTCTGCGCCCTGTGCGGTGCCGCCATCAAAGGCCTCGCCGTCGATGGTTCCCACATAGTCCATTGTCACGGTGTCGCCTTCTGCGGCAGCTTCGTCTTCCAGAGTGATCTGGCGGCTGTTCTTGTCCTGCTCTTCGGCCAGTTTCTTTTCTACTTCTTCGTCCGTCACGGTGACATCCGTGCGCGGCACTTCAACACCTTTATAATCGCCCAGAACGACTTCCGGACGAAGTGCGACAGTCGCAGTGAAAATGAACGGTTTGCCTTTTTCGACCTGTGTGATATCGATCTCGGGAGAGGATGTGATATCCAGTCCGCTTTCTTTGGCGGCTTCTTCGTATGCATCCGGCATCACGATATTGGCAGCGTCTTCATAGAAAACACCGGGGCCATACATTTTTTCGATCATCATACGCGGGACTTTGCCTTTGCGGAATCCCGGGATGCTGATGTCTTTTTTCTGCCTCATATAGGCTTTCTGCATAGCTTTCTCAAATTCTTCCGCGGCCACTTCCACGACCAGTTTTGCCATGCTCTTTTCCAGGTTTTCTACTGTGACGCTCATCTGTGTCATATCCTCCTTGCACTGTGACTGTTTATTCTTAAACTTTTTATTATCTGTATTATCCGCTCTGCCTTCAGAGCCATTGAATGAGTATACCATACTCATTCCGTGAAAACAAGCACGATTGCCCGTCACCGCAGCTCGATCAGTTCGAATCCGGAATCGGTCACGGCCACATACCGCTGTTTTCCGACTGCAAACAACTTTCTCGCATCTCCCGTATAGGTACCGCTGAACCGGCGGATCCCGTTCAGGCCGTATACTTCGAATGCCGGCCCGTCATACAGGCTGATGTCACTGCCGTATATTTCCACGGACGAAAACGGAAAATCGAACGGCTGATCCAGCAGTTCGCCGCCGGACGAGTTGTACACATGCATCCGGTAGCTGCCTTCTCCGTCTCCTACCACGACAAGCCCGACATGATCGCTGTCATAAAAAATGCTGCAGATCTCGCGGTCCATATCTACCTCGTTGGCCACCTTGGGAACTTTTGCCCCTTCCAGGATCGTGAAGCCGGTGTCCCGGAAAGCCACACAGGTGCTGTCATTGAGGAATACCAGATCGGGAAAGACCGTCTGCGAATAGGTAAACGCGCCGATCCTGTTGTCCATCTGATTCTGTCCCGCGCTTCCGAAACTGTATATGTGCACCTCACTCTTCTGGATCCCGTCCGCAAAACTGAGATAGGAAACCGCGAGCAGCTGTCCGTTCGGTGAAACAGCGACCGCCATCGGGTAGCCGGGATTGTCGATCGATGTCTTGATCGCCGCGATCTCTGTTCCGTCCACTCCGTAATACTCGATCCAGGCATTGGCGCCGTCTTCCAGGATCGCCGCCACATTGCCGCGCGCGGATACAGATGCTTTGACGATCGGAAGTTTTGCCGTAAATGCGCCGAGTTTTCCTTCCCTTCCCGCAACGACGATATCGGTGCCGCCCTGATCATACAGAGCCAGTGTATTGCCGCACTGGGCAAACCTCGGTCCCTTGAGGCTGTAACTGATACTCCAGATTTCTTCCCCCTGCCTCGTCTGCAGCCGTGCCGTATCGGTTCCGTACTGCAGGATATTGCCGTTGATATTAGCATAGGAAGAAGTGACGGTGTCCTCCAGCCGTTCCGTGCGCAGTACACGGTAAGAATCGAACTGCCGCCTTCCCAGAAGCAGCATCGCAGCGGCGACTGCCGCCACAACGACAACAGCCGTGATCACATACGTAAGTACACGGGAAGACACACGGCGCGGCCTTCCGGCTGCCCCGTCTTCCTCGTCTTCATAGTCTTCCCCGTCTCCGAAATCTTCTCCGAAGCCTTCTTCTGCTTCTTTCCGGTAATCTTTTCCGTCCTTCTTCCCACGGCTTTCCCGGCGTTTTTTTTCTTTCAAACCGCCGGGTCTTGTCCGGGAGCGTTCTTCCTGAGGTGGATCAGACTCCTCGTTCTTCATATATTCGGGTATCTCCAGCGGTCCTTCGTCAGAATTGCCCAGCCCGCTGAACAGATCGTATTTTTCCATATTTTATGATTTACCCGTCAAAAACCGGTTATGCGCTGACGCGTTGTTCCGCTACAGTTCCGTCCGCCCGTCAAGAGCTCTGAGGAGTGTCACTTCATCAATATATTCCAGATCTCCTCCTACCGGTACGCCGCTGGCGATCCTGGTGACAAGGATCCCTGTCGGTTTGATCAGGCGGCTGATGTACATCGCCGTAGTCTCCCCTTCCAGGCTGGAATTGGTGGCAATGATCACCTCGTCCACATCGCCCTGCAGCCGCTGCATCAGTTCCTTAAGCCGGATATCATCCGGCCCGATCCCGAGCATCGGCGAAATAGCTCCCTGCAGCACATGGTAGACGCCTTCGTATTTCTGTGTCTTCTCATATGCCGCCAGGTCGCGGGAATTTTCCACGACCATGATCTGTCTGTGATTCCTGGCAGGATCTGCACAGATCGGACAGGTCTCTGCATCTGTCAGTGTGCCGCAGACCGAACAGTACCGGATGTTCTCTCTGGCATCCCGTATCGCATCCGCCAGCACAACAGCCTGATCCTTCGGCAGGCTGACGATATGAAAGGCCAGCCGCTGCGCCGATTTGGGGCCGATCCCGGGGAGGCGCCCCAGTTCTTCGATCAGTTTGCTGATATGGCTGCTGTAGTACTCCATCAGAAGCCCATTCCTCCGAAGCCGCCCATGCCGCCCATACCGCCCATACCGCCGGTCAGACTGCTCATCTGTGACGCCTGCTCTTCGTCCACTTTTTTCAATGCTTCATTGACCGCTGCCACGATCATGTCCTGCAGCATCTCGACGTCGTCGGGATCCACTGCCTCGGGATCCAGCTTCACAGCCGTCACCGTCTTTGTACCGGACACGGTAACTTCCACCGCTCCGCCGCCTGCCGTCGCGGAGAATTCTTTTTCCGCCATGGCTTTCTGCTGTTCTTCCATCTGGCGCTGCATGCGCTGCGCCTGCTTGATCAGATTGTTCATGTTGCCGGGCATGCCGCCCCCGAAACCGCCTTTACGTGCCATATCAAGTGTTCCTCCTGTCTGATTCCTTGTTATTTGACCAAATGCCGCCCTTTACAAATCATTGGGGCATACTCTTTTCAAACCTCTTATATTTCTTCCACCGGAATCGTGATCTCCTGTGCCAGGCGCTCATCCAGCGGTACTTTTTCCAGCCGGATCCCGTGGTTCGTACCCACGATCTGTATTTCGTAATCCAGTTCCTGTCCGAACGTCTCCGCGACTGCTGCTTTCAGTGCTCCCAGATGATCGTCCTGCGAAGCCATCTCCCGCACTGTCTGATCTGCTATTTCCAGATACAGGCGTGAAGACCCTGTCCCGGTATCATACCGCGGAGGCCCGGCCTGTGTAAAGACCACCCGTCCCGGCATGTCAAGATGCTTCAGGATCTGCGGCCAGCAGGAGGCAATCTTCTGCAGATCTTCCGGCGCTGCTTTTTTCGGAACCGGTTTTTCCTGCCGCTGCACTGCCTGCACGCCTTCCCGTGCAGCTCCCGTACCATGGCCCGCTGCCTGTGCCGCCGGTGATGCGGCAATGACCATGCCGTTTTCTATTTTATCTTCCAGGGTCCGGATCCTGTCCAGAATGCCGGTAAGATCCGTGTCCATCTGCGGCCGGCACAGCCGGATCAGCGCCACCTCCACCAGGATCTGTTTCTGTACTGCAAAGCGGAGCTGTCCCGACAGTTCCGACAGTACATGAATGTATCTCATCAGGGTGCCGCTGTCGATCATACTGCTCTCTTCCTGGAGCTGCAGCAGATTTTCCGGAGAGACATCCAGTGTATCCTCCAGATCCGGCGAACTCTGCACCAGCATCAGGTTGCGGAGATACCAGGTGAAATCCGTGACAAACTGACCGACTTCACGTCCGTCCCGGATCAGTTCCTGCAGGACCCGCACGCTCCCGGCGGCATCCCCCGCGATCACTTTTCTGAGCAGGCTGCTGAACACATCCGTATCGACGGTGCCCAGGACATCCAGGACTTTGCCGTAAGTCAGTTTTTCTCCCAGATAAAAAGCGATGCACTGGTCCAGCAGACTGAGCGCGTCACGAAGGGAACCATCTCCCGCCCGCGCAATATACCGCACGGCGGCCTCTTCCGCCTCCACGCCTTCTTCCTGCAGGAGTTCCTGCAGCCTCCGGGCGATCGTCCCGGCCGTGATCCTGCGGAAATTGTACCGCTGGCACCGCGACAGGATCGTGATCGGGAATTTGTTGACTTCTGTCGTAGCCAGCATGAAAATCACATATTCCGGGGGTTCTTCCAGCGTCTTGAGCAGTGCGTTCCAGGCTCCCGTGGAAAGCATATGGGCTTCATCTATAATATATACTTTATATCTTCCCTGCGTGGGCCGGTAAGCCACTTCTTCACGGATTTCCCGGATGTTGTCCACGCCGTTGTTGGAAGCGGCGTCGATTTCGATCACGTTGGTCGACGTGCCGGTAAGGATTGCGGAACACGTCGCACACTTGTTGCACGGACTGCCGTCCTCCCGCGGGTTTTCGCAGTTCACGGCCCGCGCCAGGATCTTGGCAACGGTCGTCTTGCCGGTGCCGCGTGTCCCGCAGAACAGGTAGGCGTGCCCGATACGGCCCGCCTTCAGCTGATTCTGCAGTGTAGTAACAATATGGTCCTGCCCTTTGACTTCATCAAAAGTCTGCGGGCGGAATTTACGATACAGAGCAACATAGCTCATAGACTCTGTGTTCTTCCTCCATTGCTGAAATGTCAGTCTCCGAAGCTGATACCTATCCGCTTAGCCTGCTGTATTTCCTGGCACTCCGGATCGACCGTCTTCAGTTTTCCTGCCACTTCGCCGAGCGGCACTTTGCAGATCTCTGTTCCTTTCAGTCCCACCATGTAGCCGTATTCTTCGTCCAGGATCAGCTTCGCGCACTCTGAACCGATCCTCGTAGACAGGATCCTGTCGTACGGGCCGGGGCTTCCGCCGCGCTGCATATGTCCGGGCACCGTCACACGGATCTCCGTACCTGTAGCCTTCAGGATATCGTCCGCCAGTTTGTAGGAGATGGACGGATAATTCGCCGCGATATCGGCAAGCGCTTTTTTCATTTCTTTCTTGGACATTGCCGCGATCTCTTCCGGAATGGCGCCCTCCGCCACTGCCAGGATCGTAAAGCCGGATCCTCTCTCCGCACGCCTCTTGATGGCCTCCACGACCTTATCCAGCTTGTACGGGATCTCCGGGATCAGGATGATATCCGCGCCGCTGGCGACTCCGGCATACAGCGTGAGCCAGCCGGCCCGGTGTCCCATCAGTTCCACGATAAATACACGGTTGTGGGAAGACGCGGTCGTATGGATGCAGTCGATCGTGTTGCAGGCGATATTGACGGCACTGTAGAATCCGAATGTCATGTCGGTTCCGAAAATGTCATTGTCGATCGTCTTCGGCAGATGCAGTACATTCAGACCTTCTTCACGGAGAAGGTTCGCCGTCTTCTGTGTGCCGTTGCCTCCCAGAATGACCAGGCAGTCCAGCCGCAGCTTGTAGTACGTGTGCTTCATGGCTTCGACTTTATCCAGTCCGTTTTCATCCGGCGTCCGCATCTGTTTGAATGGCTGCCGGGATGTGCCCAGGATCGTGCCGCCGACCGTCAGTATCCCGGAAAAATCGCGGGAAGTGAGCATGCGGAAATCGGAATAGATCAGTCCTCTGTACCCGTCGTTAAAACCGTATACTTCCAGTTCCTTGATATTGTTTGCAAGTCCCTTGACGACACCGCGCATGGTCGCGTTCAGTGCCTGACAGTCCCCGCCGCTGGTTAACAATCCGATTCGTTTCATGTCAGCCCTCCCTGCTATATTGTTAAAGTGATCCTCGTTTCCAATGCTCTTCCTGCCACATCCTCTTCTCTGTGCAGATGTATTACTGCGCCCCGCGGGCTGCAGACTTTCTGACATTGTACTCACAGTATATCGTAAATCCCCTCTTTATTAAAGTAAAAACCGTTGACTCTGACGGAATATGGCAGTAATTGACTTTTTCCCCGTGAAAGTCTATACTTCTACTATCCGCGCAGCCGGGGAGGTAGCGGTTCCCTGTACCTGAAACCCGCTATAGCAGGGGTGATGCCGATCGGAG
>CACZSZ010000002.1 GCA_902783945.1 uncultured Lachnospiraceae bacterium | reverse complement strand
GGCAGGATCGCCCGTATTCTTCTTTCGGCTATCGTTCCTCCGCCTGCCACAAACACGACGCGGTCGGACAGATCAAGAAACAGTGGAAAATACTTCATTTTTTGTCCTTTACTGTCTGTTCTTTTTCACGAAATAATTGATGACCCCGCCCGCCGCTATGATGATCATTCCGATGATCAGAACATTTTTAGCCGCCTCCTGAGGCACCAGTTTTACATCTCCAAAACTGTCGGAATAGAAGGTCAGCTCATATTCAATTTCGACAGGATCACCCATAGCCGTTGTATCCGCGATGACTCTCATGCTTTCGTCGAATGTCAGAACCGGTATGGTAAATGTGGAGTTGCCTCCGTCGGTAGTTTCGTTGAGATATGTTTCGCCGCCGACCAGCATATAGTCATAATAGGCACTGCTCCATATCAGGCGCGCATAGGCTTTTCCGTCTTTTACTGTAACATACGTCGGAGAACTGATACTTGCTCTTCCGCTGCCTCCGGTCATGTTGCATTCTATGGAGTAATCTCCATCTGCAAGATCAACCGTCTCCGGCTCTTCTGTCTCCGCGGCTGTCTCTGCCATGCTCTCCTTCCCGATCCTGTCAGACTCTGTTCTGCTGTCTGTCCCGGTCCGGACTGCTGCCCCGTTATCTCCGGGATCCGCAGGACCGGCTTCCTCATAAAAAGCAAGCGCCGCATCGATCAGTTCGTAATCCGGCAGATCGATCTTCAGTGCTTCTTCGGGAAGTGAAGAAGCATACACGACAATACTCCTCGGATACCATTTTTTTCTTGCCTTGCTGTATGCTGCACAGGGCACTTCCTTATCGAGTGCTTCTACCGGGATCTCAAAAATGCTCTCGTTCTCTGCTTCCTCCCGGGGTATCCACAGGGCTTCCTCCGCCTTTCTCGCTTCTTTCGCGGTGCCGGAAAATACATAGAGATAGCTCAGGGAAGGGATCGTAAAACGCAGCGTCATCTCTCCGTCTTCAACACGCAGTACAGCGTCCTTCATTTTGAAGTACGGAGAGTCCGATGCAGCTGTCACTTCGTACTCACCTTCCTCAATGTCCCGCGGATACACCGGCAGCATCCCGTAGGATGTCAGCGGAGCCGCTTTCGCAGGCACCGCGGATACGGCCGTAAAAAGGAACAGTAATAGTATTAAACTGGCAAACTTATACCGAATTCGACTCAAAGGTTCTTCTTCCTGTAAATAAACAGCACAGACAAAGCTGTGAAGACCGCCAGATAGATCAACAGTATCACAAATCCGAAAACTCCCGGTGACTCCCCGTTTGAGATCGCGCGGATCATGCCGCTGGCCTGGGACAGGGGCAGGCAGGAAACCACCTGCCGGAAACCTCCCGGCATCTGATCCGTAGAAAAAAAGGTATTGCAGAGAAAGGACATCGGCATGATGATGTAGGAAGTATATCTCGGAGCATCCGTATAGCTTTTCGCCAGAAAAGAAAGTACCAGGGCGATCGTGGAAAAGACCGTTCCGTTCAGGAACATGATCAGGAACGACCAGCCGTTAAATATAAGATCTGTGCGGATCGCTCTTGTCAGCAGCAGAATGATTCCTGCCGCATACATGCCCCGGAGGCTTCCTCCCAGTATCTGGCCGGTAATAAACTGCCACAGCGGCGTAGGAGATACCATGACCTGATCCAGCGCTTTTTCATACAGTCTCTGTACGCTCATGTTCTGGGCGATGGCACTGAAACTGCCGGTCATCGTCGCCATGGCAACAATGCCCGGGATCAGAAAATGCAGATACGGTTCCCCGTGGGAAGTCGTCTGAATGCCCAGTCCGAAGATGATCAGATACATCAGCGGAGAGATCATTGCCGACACCGTGATCTTATAAAAATCCCTCTTGAATTCAGTCCATTTTTCCCAAAGTACGGTTATGATACCCATTTATTTATTGATCTTTGCCCCGGCGACTTCAATAAATACGTCTTCGAGGGTCGTGGCACGAAGCGATGCCTGTTCATGTGACTCGGAAAGAAAGGCGATCGCTTTTTCTCTTTCGTGAAAATATCTTGTTTCAAGTTTTCCGTCCCGCATTTCATCCACGGCAAACATCCCCAGTTCATCGATCAGTGTTTTGGGGCTGTCCAGCTTCTGCAGTCTTCCGCGGTTGAGCAGGGCCACTCTGTCGCAGAGGGCTTCCGCCTCTTCAATATAGTGCGTCGTTAAAATAATTGTCATGGATCCGCTGTTTACCGAGCGCAGAAGATTCCACATCTGCCGCCTGGAAAGCGCGTCCATGCCGGCTGTCGGCTCGTCAAGAAGCAGTATTTCCGGCTCCGTCATCAGAGCTCTGCATATCATCAGCTTCCTTTTCATCCCGCCCGAAAGATGCCTTACGGTACGTTTCCTGAAATCGATCAGACCGGTAAATTCCAGCAGCCTGTCAGATCTTTCCTTTATTACTCTGCGCGGCAGAAAATACAGTCTTCCCTGGTATTCCATGACTTCGTCCATCGTCATATCCTGCCGCATGGAATACTCCTGTGTAATAACGCTGAGCTTTCTCTTCTCTTTGGCCGCTTTGCGGTCAAGTATGTTTCCGTCTATCAGGATCTGTCCCGCAGTCGGCAGCAGAACGGTTGAGATCATGCTGATCGTTGTGGTCTTTCCCGCCCCGTTCGGACCGAGCAGCCCGAAAAATTCGCCGGTGTTTACCGTCAGATTCAGATCATCGACAGCCGTGAAATCACCGAATTTCTTTGTAATCCCCCTGATCTCGATCATACAATCTGCTCCGCCTTCTTCAGCGCTTTTCCTTTGCGATCACAAGAGAAAAGTATCCGGCGTCATCCGGGATCTCTTCCGTGCTTCTGTATACCTTTTCGTTCTCCATGCTGCAGTTTTCTACGCATCCTGTATCTCTCCCGCTCTTTAGCAGGAGTTCCTTTGTCTCTTTCATATGGCTCGCCGTCTTCATCAGCACGTACGTGCCCGGCAGATCCAGCGAATCTGTGGTCTTGTGTACGGCAGGGATCACATGGATCTGCTCATCCCACTCCGCCAGAGGTGTGTTCAGCCTGGCAGCTGCAGCACAGAAAGAAGGGATCCCGCTCACAAGTTCCACTTCATAGCCGTCTGCTTCGAGAATATGCTGGAGGTAGCTGAACGTACAGTATATCGTGGGATCTCCCAGAGTAATATATACCACGTTGAGACCTTTGGACAGGTACTCTTCCAGCAGAGCCGCTCCTTTTTTGTGTTCTTCCTCGATCAGGGCTCTGTCTCTGATCATCGGCATGTACACGGGAACCAGAGTCTTCCCGGCGATTTCCGGGACGATCCCGGCTGCGATCTTATAGGCGACAGATTCCTCTGCGACTTTTCCCGGAACGGCGATCACTTCGTTTTCCCGTATCAGCCTGGCCGCTTTATACGTCATCAGCTCCGGATCTCCCGGCCCCACGCCTACACCATATGCTTTTCCTCTCGTCATTTCATGTCCCCTTTTTCCGTATTATCTTCCTGTCTCTCTTTCATTGCAGCTGCGGCATGATCTGCAAACAGTTCCTGCACCTCTCTCCATTCCCCGATCCCATGGAGCACCGTTTCGACCCGGAAACCTTCCTTCAGCAAAATTCCCTTCCAGGAATCCTCTGTGTCTCCGGCAAGATCTTTTACGGCATGCCTGCCTGCCACGACCATAAAGGGAGAAAGGATGATCTTTTCATACTGCTTTTCTTTCAGAAACGGCAGTATATCTTCTATCACAGGCTCTCCCTCTACTGTCGCAAAATAATGATGCAGAGCCTCTTCCTGCCGCAGATGGTTTTCCATTTTGCGGTAAACTGCGTTGGAAGGTGCGTCCGACCCGTGCCCCATAAGAAGCACCGCCGTCTTTTCTCCCGGATCCGGCAGATGCGCAAGGACTGCCCGCGCCATGACGGTAAAGTCTTCTTCTGACGTGAGCAGCGGTCTTCCTATGGCCATGTTTTCGAAGCAGTGCCTGTATTTCTCCGCCTCATTCAACAGCTTGTGATATTCTGCTCCCTCCATAATGTGCGTGGGCTGGATAATGATATCGCGGATACCTTCCGCCGCCGCCTTCTGCAGAGCTTCTGCCGGATCATCAATGCAGATCCCTTCACGTTTCCGGAGCACTGCGATAATCCTGCTGCTGGTAAAACATCTGCACACAGAATAGTCCGGCCGGATCCGGCCGATGTATTTTTCGATTGCTCCGATCGTCTTCTCTGTCGTCTCCTGATAGGTGCTTCCAAAACTGACGACCAGAATTTCTTTATCTGTATTTGTTCTGTTACTTCTGTTACTCATCGCATATCTGATGACTGTTGTTCCGGTTTTATTAACTATTGTACCTAACTCACTCTTTTGAGTCAAACTTCAGACCGTTTTCGCGAACGGCTGTAAATAAACAGGCTGATTCCCATAAGGATCGGAAACACAATGGCAGCCCCTATTCCCAGCCGCATATTTCCTGCGGTCAAGCTCATCACCGCGCCTGCAAAAGCAGGTCCTCCGGCACATCCGAAGTCTCCGGCCAGGGCCAGCAGGGCGAACATCAATGTTCCTCCGTTTTTTATGCCGGCGGAAGCGATACTGAAGGTTCCCGGCCAGAAAATTCCCACGGCAGATCCGGCGAGTCCGCATCCCAGAAGAGCAATGACCGGATCCCTCGCTGTCAGGATCACGGAATACGCCGCGATGCAGAGCGCAACTGATATTTTCATAAATCTGCCCAGATCGAGCCTGTGCCCCCGGATCCCATAGATGGTTCTGGATGTCCCCATGCACAGTGCAAACAGCATCGGTCCCAGCAGATCCCCCATCTGCTTTGAAACCCCAAGCCCTTTTTCTGCAAAAGCGGAAGCCCACTGGCTCGCCGCCTGCTCAGATGCGCCTGCACACAGCATCATAAGCATCACGACCCAGAAAAACCGGTTGAAAACCAGTGCGCGGATTCCGCTTTTTCCTTTTTCCGGTCCGCTTTTCAGACTTGCTAACGGAACAAAACAGAAAAGAACGAAATCGGCCATGGGCACAATGCACCAGAGGATTGCCAGTATCCTCCATTTTTCAATACCTGCAAGTTTAAAAAACAGGGTACTGAGGATCACCACTGCCATATGCCCCCAGCAGTAAAAAGAATGCAGGAGACTCATCGCTGCTTCCTTGTTTTTTGAGGGACATGCTTCTACGATCGGGCTGACCAGCACCTCCTGAAGTCCGCCTCCTGTTGCATAAATGCATACCGCAGCAAGAATCCCCGCAAAAGGACTCCCACATATGCCCGGAAGAAGCGTCAACAAAACAAACCCCGCTATTACACAGGCATTGGAAACAAGCATGGAAACTCTGTATCCGATCCTGTCTATCACCGGTGCTGATAACAGATCCACAAGCAGCTGTATCAGAAAATTGATCATGATCAGCAGTGTTATCTGTGTAAGCGGGATTCTGAATTCATTCTGCAGTTCTACAAACAGAAGAGGTAAAAAATTATTAACGATCGCCTGGACTACATAGCCCGCATAAGCCGCCTTGATCGTAAGTTCATATCCGGATGTATTATGTCCGGTCATTTTCAGCTCTTTCCCCATGCTTTATATATTATCATTGAAAAGCGCTGAAGGCTATGTTTTCGTATTCTGCGATATGCCGTAAGAAATGGGGCTGCCGCACTAAATGCATTAAGTGCAGCAGCCCATTTACGAGATTGAAATTATCTCATATGATACGTATCATCTTCAGGTATGGGACTGTTTCAGCCTGCCTTTTTCTTTTCTGGTCC
>CACZSZ010000001.1 GCA_902783945.1 uncultured Lachnospiraceae bacterium | reverse complement strand
TGCGCGGTCCTTCGTCCTCATGTCGGGGCGCCTCTCAAGTATCGTCACCCGTCAGCAGACAAGTCTGCACGGGTTCCGTACTTGAGAGGCTGTAAGCACAGTATAACAGATTTGGAACAAAATGTGATATACTGTGCCATAGTTGCTTCTTTTTTAGGAGGTGGAGACTGTATTATGAGTACAAAATTTGATGTGATCATTATCGGTGCAGGACCCGGTGGTATTTATTCCGCATATGAGCTGATGATACTGCGTCCGGATCTGAAAATTGCTGTTTTTGAGAGCGGCAATCCGCTGCAGAAGCGGAAGTGTCCGATCGATGGCAAAAAAGTCAGATCCTGCATAAACTGTGAGACTTGTTCGATCATGAGCGGGTTCGGAGGAGCAGGCGCTTTTTCAGACGGGAAATATAATATTACGAACAGTTTCGGCGGATCTCTATATGAGCATGTAGGGCGTGATACAGCCCTGGAATTGATGCGTTACGTGGATGATATCAATATGGCACACGGCGGTGAAGGAACAAAACTCTATTCCACGGCCGGATCAGGTTTCAAGAAAAAATGCATTCAGAATAAGCTGACACTTCTGGACGCTTCGGTGAGACATCTGGGAACGGACAGAAACTATGTGGTTCTCGAAAACATGTATGAAGAGATGAAAGATCGTGTACAGTTCTTCTTCCGCACTCCGGTAAACCATGTGAGTGCTGAAGAAGGCGGGTATCGCATCCTGTACGGGGACGGATCCGCTTTCTGCCGGTACTGTGTGATTTCCGTCGGAAGAAGTGGCAGCCGCTGGATGCAGACCGTCTGTAAGGAATTG
This sequence comes from uncultured Lachnospiraceae bacterium, assembly GCA_902783945.1. GTDB lineage: Bacteria > Bacillota > Clostridia > Lachnospirales > Lachnospiraceae > Bilifractor. Next base: position 7,318 of record CACZSZ010000001.1, on the reverse strand, counting down.
GCGATTCCGACGAAATCGAATCGTGTGGATATCGGCGTGAGGGTGGAGCTGCCGGCCGTTGTATTTGAAGATATTACAAAGGAACTGTATGAAGGGAAGATCGTTTACCGGACCAAAAAGTTTGAAGATAATGTGCGTACTTTCTGCATGAATCCTCATGGTGCCGTTGTTACCGAAAACACAAACGGTATTGTTACGGTGAACGGGCACAGTTATGAAAATCCGGAACTCCAGACGGAGAACACGAATTTTGCGCTGCTTGTGGCAAAACATTTTTCTGTTCCGTTTGAAAACAGTAATGAATACGGAGAAAGCATCGCGCGTCTTTCCAATATGCTCGGAGGCGGCGTGATCGTACAGCGGTTCGGGGATCTGGAACGCGGCAGACGCAGCAACGAGAAGCGCATAGAAGAAGGCGCAGTCCGTCCGACCCTGAAGGCAACTCCGGGCGATCTGAGTCTGGTACTTCCCAAACGTATTCTGGACGGGATTATAGAAATGATCTATGCACTCGACAGGATCGCGCCGGGCACGGCGAATGACGATACGCTGCTGTATGGCGTGGAAGTGAAATTCTATAATATGGAAGTAGAAGTTGATGAGAATCTGGAGACCAGATATCCGGGACTCTTTGTGATCGGCGACGGCAGCGGCGTGACGCACTCGCTTTCCCATGCTTCGGCGAGCGGTGTGTACGCGGCGCGGGAAATTGTACGTAGTGATCCTTTAAAGTAGATTTAAGGATACGTCTGTTATAATCCGGTTTGTAAAACAACAGCATTAAGCAGCAAGGAGACAGACGATATGAAAATAAATAATCTGAAGACAAAAAAATGGATGGCACTCTGCCTGACGGGAATGATCGCCTTTTCGGCATCAGCATGCGGGCTGTCAGGTACAGAGGTGAAAGCGGAAGAAACGGCAGAAGCGGCGGAAACTGCGGAAGAAACGATTGAAACCGGGATTTCCGACACGCTGGAAAGAATCGATATGACAAAATGGCAGTACAATGAGGATGACGACGTCTATTATCAGACGGGTATTTCGTATTGTGCTGATCCGGCGGATGCTTCTTATGAAACATTGGCGGTCTTTGTTCCGGGCGCCTACATGAACGCCGTGGACAATGGAGACGGAACCTATTCCTGCGAGCTCAACGACAGTGGAAAAGTAAATGGCTATACTGCTTTTACGGCGCCGATCGTCATGCCGATCAACACACCCGGCTATTCTGCACAGAATGCGCTGACGGAGTATACTGACGTATCTTCTTACATGGATGCCGGGTTTGTCTATGTTCATGCCGGATGCCGCGGCAGAGATGCAGGTGCGCCGGCCGGTGTCACGGATCTGAAAGCAGCAATCCGCTATATCCGGTATTGTGATGTGTTTTTGCCGGGCGATGCAGAAAGCATCTTTACATTCGGCATGAGCGGCGGCGGAGCACAGTCTGCCATCATCGGTTCCACGGGCGACAGCAGTCTGTACGATACGTATCTTGTGGAAATCGGTGCGGTGGAAGGATACAGCGACTCTGTGCTGGGTGCCATGTGCTGGTGTCCCATCACTAATCTGGATTCAGCTGACGAGGCGTATGAGTGGATGATGGGCAGCACAAGAATGGATCTTTCCGAGGAGGAACAGGCGGTTTCCGATGCCCTTGCGGAAGCTTTTGCCGATTATATCAATGAGGCCGGCCTGCAGGATGAAGAGGGAAATGTCCTGACGTTGGAAGAGTCAGAAGAGGGCATTTACCAGGCAGGAAGCTATTATGAGTATCTGAAGGAAGTGATCGAACAGTCGCTGAACAATTTCCTTTCTGATACAGAATTTCCGTATGATGCATCCTCATCCGGCAGCATGGGCGGTCCGGACAGAGATTTCGGCGGACATGGCAGAGACGGCGGTCCGAAAGGAGAACCTGGCGGCCATGACGGAAAGATGGCAGTGCCCGGGACAGAAGCCGGTACTTTCGAGGAAATGGATGACATTACAAGAAATGAAGCACGCAGCGGCCTTTCTCTTTCTGGTACATACGAGAGTGCGGAAGACTATATCGAAGCCTTGAATGAGAATGGCGTATGGGTCACCTATGATGCAGAGACAAATACGGCATCGATCACCAGCATAGAAGATTTTGTAAAGGCTTTTAAGTCTGCTTCCAAAAATATAGGTGCTTTTGATCAGCTGGATAGCGGCCAGGGTGAAAATGAATTATTTGGTTACGGCGACGGAAACGGGGCCCATTTTGATGAAACACTGGCCGGGATTCTGGAAAGTCTCGGTCTGGAAGAAGCGTCTGACTATGCTGAAGATCTGGGAAAGAAAGATTCTGCCGGCAATACGGTGGATACACGGCTCGACATGTATACACCACTGTATTATCTGCTTGAGTCATCAGAGGGTTACGAAACCAGTGAGGTCGCAGATTACTGGAGGATCCGCACCGGTATCGCACAGAGCGACACGGCTCTTACCACAGAAGTAGATCTTGCTCTTGCACTGGAAAACTACGAAGGTGTCGAAGAAGTAGATTTTGAAACTGTCTGGGGTGCCGGTCATACGATGGCGGAACGGGCCGGAGATTCTACTTCCAACTTCATTGAATGGGTCGATACGTGTATGAACTGAATACATATGGGTATAAGAATGTGAATGCCCGCGGCACTGCCGCGGGCATTCCATGATCGTTCCGAAGATGATGCAGAACTCAGCCTCATTTACTTAGTATTCAGTTCCCTTGCCAGCCGGAGAACTCTGGATGCGTTGATCTCCAGCTGTTTTCTTGTAATCTGTCCGTTTTGCAGGGCATCGAGAATGTTCTGCTGATCTTTTTTGCTGCCTGGCATAAACAGATCACCGCCGGCCGCTGCTACTTTCCAGGGTATCGGTGCCGGATGGACAGAGGATTTGTCAAAGGTCCCGCCGGCTATCACCCAGTCGGTCATTACGATGCCGTCGAATCCCCATTCTTCTCTGAGAATGTCCTCGATCAGATCCCGGCGTTCAGAAGTATGTATACCATTCAGGAGATTGTAGCTGGTCATAACGGCACGGGGCTGCGACTCACGTACGGCAATCTCAAAACCTTTCAGGTAGATTTCACGCATAGCTCTTTCGGAAACGAGACTGTTGGAATTGTAGCGGTTGGTTTCCTGATTGTTGGCGGCAAAATGTTTCAGCGTGACGCTGCAGCCGGGATGCTTCTGTACGCCTCTGGTGATGGCGGCGGCTGTCTTTCCGGTTATATACGGGTCTTCAGAATAATATTCAAAGTTTCTCCCGCAGCGGATGTTACGGTGAATATTGAGTGCCGGAGCAAGCCAGAGCTGGATACCGAATCGTTCCATCTCTTCTCCGACAATATCACCGCAGAGTTCAGCAAATTCCGTATTCCAGCTTTGAGCGACAGCTGTTCCGATGGGAATGGCGGTACAGAACTGATGCCGTATTTCCGCATTTTTCTTAGGCCTGGAGGCGGTCAGCTTAAGGAGGAACTGCAGCGGCTTCGGCATAAGATCGTTCAGCGTTTCCAGCATGGGTGCGCCGATTCCATGGACACCTTTTTCATCCCGGTAGTAACTGCGGCTCAGTCTGAGACCGGCCGGACCGTCTGACATGATCAGTACCGGCAGTTTTCCGCCAGCCGAGAAAGTCTCTCCAGCCGCCCCGGCGACTGAAAAAGAGGAATCCCCGACGACGCCCGAAAGCAGACCGGTTTTGAACGCGCCTGTCGCCATGCGGACAAGTTCTTCGTCGGAAAGTGCGGAGATCTCCGGATCCGGGATCGCATCATTCCGCCCGGAAGACGTCTCCGGGGTTTGACCGGCCGGGAGTGGATCTGCGGAAAATGATTCCGGGTTGAGCAGAATGATGTTTTCTGAAGGAACTGTATTTGTTCTTTTTTCCGGTTTCCAGTCCTCAAATCCGGGTGACCCAAACGCATTTTTTACTTTGGATATAGTGACCGGATCAGACAGCTTCAGAGTGACAGCCGGGATATCCCCGGCAAATATCGTATAGTCACCGGCTTCCAGGATCCAGGAGGCGGTTTTTTCGTCATAAGATGCTGCGTCTGTCAGAGAATAGGGGATCGTCAGAATTTCGCTTTCACCCGGGCGCAGTTCACTTGTTTTCCGGAAAGCCGTCAGTGCGCGCAGGGGTTTGTCCAGATTTCCCTGCGGCGGATAAACATAGAGAGGAACTACTTCTTTCCCGGGAAAGTTCCCGGTATTTTTCACCATGACCGTGACGGATGATGCATCTGCACTTACGGATTCTGTATCAAATTTGGTATATCCGAGTCCAAAACCAAACGGAAAAAGAGGCTTTTGGCCGACACTGTCAAAATAGCGGTAACCGACATAAATTCCTTCCGTGTAGCGAGTATCATTTTTATCGCCGAACTCGCCGATGGCGGGATATTCGGAAAAAGCCGGCCAGGTTGTGGCTAGTTTGCCGGATGGGAAGGCATTTCCGAGAAGTATATCCGCAAGTACACAGCCGGTCTCCACTCCAAGCTGGCTCAGGAGCAGAATATTCTTCACTTCATCAAGAGAGCTGAGATTCACCGGTCCGCCTACATTCAGGACCAGCATGAAACGGGAATAGAGTTTGTTCAGTGTCAGGATGTCACGTTTCTCCGTATCGGTCAGTAAAACATCGCCTTTTACGATATTGCGGTCACTTCCCTCACCGGAAATACGGGACAGAACGTATACGGCAGCATCGGCTCCGGAATACAGAGGCAGTTCATATTCCGGTTCCGGCATAACGGCGCCCATACTCTCGAATATGGTCAGTGTGAAATCCCGGCGGGCTTTTTCTTTGATTTCTTTCAGAAAAGCAGCTTTTGCATTTTCGAGGATTTTGTCATAGCTGTACAGCCAGGATTTTGTAGTCAGAGTAAACCCGGCCTGTTCAAGTCCCTCTTCAACAGTCACAAAAAAGCGGGAATTGACTTCACCGGATCCGGTACCGCCTTTGACGGTGTGTCTCGCCCCGCTTCCGTAAAGTGCCAGCCGGCAGGGAGCTTCCAGAGGGAAGTCACCGTTTACGCGGAGAAAGAGTGTACATTCTGCAAGCTGCCGGCGGAGCCGGCTCAGATGGTCTTTTTCGTAAGAATTCATAGCAGTCAGTCTTCGGGAAGAAAAACTTCCATAATCAGTGGATTGTGATCTGAATTTGCAAACTGCAGGTCCGCAGTGTGGAATCCTTTGACCACAAGGTTGTCGGAAACAATAAAACCATCGATCAGGTAATACTGGAAATTCTCATGATCGGCACCGGCATAGGGCTGATCAAGAGAACGGCAGCTGGGAACCGACGGGTCCATGATGCACTGCCAGTTCGGACCGAGATCGTCGGCATCAATCTGCCCGGGCTGCCAGCGGTCTGCAAGCACCGGATAAGCAGAGGAATCTATATGCGAAAAAATCTGATTGAAGTCACCGCCTGCAATCACGAAATTGCCCTTTTCCTGTTCTGCCTGCAGATATTCACGCAGCATATTTGTCTGTGCAAGTTTGCCTTCTCCGCTGTCATAGGCTTCCAGATGCAGATTCATCAGGACAAGTTCTTTGTCGCTGTTATCGACCGGAATACGTTCTATATCCAGACACCGCTTCAGATTGACAATGCGGAGCGGCCATGAGAAGGGAACTGGAAGCTGGATCCTTGTCGAAGAGACGAGAGGATACCGCGAAAAAGTCAAAAGACCGGCGTCCACTTTCCCGAGAGGGGGAAGCGGATATGGAACAAAAGCAGCTTTGTAATTGAGCGCGTAAGTTGACTGATGGTTTGTGAGTGCAGATTGGAAGAAGGCTTTTTCGTCGATATGACGGGAACGGGAGGAATCGCGGTCCACTTCCTGCAGGAGAAGAATATCCGGATTCACTTCCTGTATTTCTTTCAGCATACCATCAAGATTTTGATGTATCTGTTCCTCCGATGCCGTCAGCACCATGCTGCCGCCATCCATGAAGAAATCGGTGGTCTCATCCAGTGCACCGTAGCCGATGTTCCAGGTCATGACAGTGAAAGTACTGCCGGCACTGAGCGCAGCGGAAGAAGTCCCCTCCGGTATGAGCGCTTCTGAAGAGGCCGGACGGTATTCTGCGATCGTAAGTATACCGAAAAAGGCAGCTGCAATAATAATAAGGACGATGATAACAGTCAGAATAACAGAAAAGACTTTTCTGGCGGGGCTGCGGCGTTTTCCGAATCCGGTATTCATGAAGGGAACCCTCCGTTCTGTATTTTTATTTCATATCGGAACGGTGCGGAAACAGCTTTATCAGAACATTTCCGAAATGAAACTGACAAGGAAAAGAAACAGCATAAGAATAATCCAGCCGATCAGCAGACCAAGCCGGCGATTCTGATTTTGCGGAGGTTTTTCCTGTGGAGGGGTCGGAATCCTGCGCGGCTGCGAAGAAGAGGTCATCTGCCGCTGCTGCGTGGTTGAAGAAGTCCATTTTCCCCGCTGTGCGGTCGAAGAGACCGTCTTTTTCTGCTGCCGGGCCGGCGCCGTGGTTTTTTTCATGTCAAACATGCCGTGATTGATCCCCGGCTGTGTGATCCCGCGCGAAGCATTCAGTTTATCATTTTCTTCCTGAAGAGAATATATTTTCATGTGTCCAGTATACCACAGCTTGCCGCATAAGCAAATTAGTAACTGCGCGGCAGAATGACAGTTTCGGAAATTGTTTGTGTTCCGGAATAATTACGCGGGCCGCTGTTTTTCGAAGATCATATCCGTCAGAGAATTCTCTGCCAGTTCCCTGACAGCGGGAAGGCTTGTTCCGGGATTCAGCCATCCGGAAACGGCATCTTTTTGCAGAATGACCGGCATCCGGTCGTGTATGGTGCGGAGGTCGGACGGAGGTTCTCTGGTCAGGATGGTAAAGTGCGGAAACAGGAGACCGTCCTTTTCCTCCAGTCGGTACAGACCGGCCAGCAGCGTAAGAGTGGAATCTTTTGGCTGTATCATGTATTTGTCACCGGTCTGTTTTTTGCCTTCCGGACTGATGAGATGCTGCCATTCAAAATAGCAGCTGGCCGGTATGACGCAGCGTCTCCTGGCCCACGACTCCCGGAAAGTGGGTTTCCGGTCTGCTGTCTCCACACGTGCGTTAAAAAGATAGGAAGATTTTCCGGTAAATCCCCAGAACATGGGAAAGGCGGCCTGCCTTCCGGTTTTGTCCGGCGCCAGAGCAAGGGTGATGTCGGTCGGCTTGATCTCGCCGGCGGCAGTAAACGGACGGCAGTACTTGTCGGACATCCTGTTGGCGAGTGCAGAGCGGCGTGCCTCTTCTAC